>NZ_VPDZ01000018.1:0-70042 GCF_013417465.1 Acinetobacter sp. YH12251
TAATCAGCGAAGAATTCAAAAAGGCTTGGATTTTAAGACACCAAATCAAATGGCAGAAGACTTTTATCGGTTAGCTGCCTAGAATCTCCCAAGTGAAAGTCTCCTGCTAATTCAGCACACATCATACCTTTGATACCGCTTGGACTTCCGTAGTGTTTGCATTTGCAGTTGAGAGCATTGAACCAGCTATAAGTACTGCACCACCAGCTAAAAGGAGCTTACGGGTTTTTGAATTCATGTTATAAGCCTACTTTAATTTGAAAGTGAATTAATTACTATAAATTGCTTTTAAGGTCATTTTGTTTTTTTATGTATTAAGTATTTGATCTTTAATCATTGTTTAACTTTTCAAGTTTTATTAATCCTTTTACTACCATTTTTAACAGATAAAATAATATTACTTATATAAGCCCAAAAACTAAGTGAAAAAATGCTTACATTAAGCAAAATTATAATTACTTTCTAAGAACTCACTTACTTCTAAAGCACTTCAAGAGAGTATTGAATAAGAAAATTAATTGACGAAATAAATAGTTTAGTAATGGTCTTAATTTGCTTTACTACTTAATATTGGATTATATATCTAAAAATATGATAACATGCTCAAACTCTAAACAACGGCTTTGAACGAGTCAGCTTTAAATTTTCAAACGAAAATGAAAATGCCAGCACTTTTCAATACAAGCCTGTTTCTTTCGCAAGTAGCGGATATCTCTTTGATCAATTTAGATCTGTCTTACAAATAAAACGGAATAGGGAAGGTATGTCTTCATTGAAACCGTCATGGTATTCCAATGTGAATCCAAATGTGTTTATTAGCACAGTTGTTATTATCGGCATTTTTATTGCCATTGTATTTTTAGCTCCCAATGCTTTTGATTTAATAACTAAACAACTGAATCAATGGGTTACAAACTCATTCAGTTGGTTCTATGTACTATCTGTAGCCATTTTTCTCTTAGTGCTTATTTATATTGCCTGTTCAAATATGGGTAAAATTAAACTTGGTTTAGACCATAGCCAGCCAAAGTTTAGTAATAGCTCTTGGTTCGCTATGCTATTTACAGCTGGTATGGGCATTGGCTTAATGTTCTTCGGTGTCGCGGAACCAGTGATGCACTATGTTTCACCTCCAACTGGTGAGCCTGAAACAATTCAATCAGCGCAGCAAGCCATGCGTGTAACATTCTTTCATTGGGGACTTCATGCTTGGGCAATTTACACAATTGTGGGCTTAGCTTTAGCTTACTTTGCATATAGACATAATCTACCTCTTAAGATTCGCTCTGCTTTATATCCTCTTATTGGAAAGAAAATTTATGGTCCAATTGGTGATGGTGTGGATACTTTTGCGACCATCGGTACAGTATTTGGTGTCGCAACAACATTAGGTTTTGGTGTAACCCAAATTAACTCTGGCTTAAATTATTTATTCGGAATTTAATATTCAACGACGACGCAGCTTATTTTAATTGTCATTGTTACAGCTATGGCATCTTTATCTGTATTTATAGGCTTAGACAAGGGTATTAAACGATTATCAGAGATTAATCTGGGCTTAGCTTTAGTGCTGTTGCTATTTGTATTTTTTGCTAGTTCAAGCATTTTTATATTGCAAACGACTATCCAAAACACGGGGCAATACATTTCAAATTTGTTCAATATGACCTTTAATTTATATGCCTACCAGTCTGATGGTTGGATCGGTGGTTGGACAATTATGTACTGGGCATGGTGGATTTCATGGTCGCCATTCGTAGGTATGTTTATTGCGCGTGTGTCTGAAGGACGTACTATTCGTGAGTTTATTGTAGGGGTTTTACTTATTCCAACAGGCTTCACGCTGATCTGGATGGGAGTCATGGGGAATGCTGCACTCTATAGTATTTTAAACGAAGCGAACACCTCGCTGATTTCTGCCGTGCAACGAGATTCATCCGTTGCATTATTTGAATATTTAGGGACATTGCCATTCTCAGGTGTGATGAGTTTTGTGGCGACCATTCTGGTCATGTTGTTTTTTGTGACATCGGCAGACTCTGGGGCTTTAGTTACAGACTATCTAACTGCAAAATCTGAAAACTCTCCAACTTGGCAGCGATTGTTTTGGACAACGTTAATGGCTGTACTTGCGATTGTTTTGTTGTTTGCAGGAGGTTTAGGAGCTTTGCAATCTGCAACAATGTTGAGTGCATTACCATTCACCTTCGTAATGCTTTTAATTTGCTGGGGCTTAGTCAAGGCTCTACATTTAGATGCAACCAAGATGCAAGCATTACAGGATGCACGTATTACACCTAGAGCAATTCATAATCCAAGAAGTTGGCAACAACGTTTAGGATTGATTATGCATTATCCGCATACACGTGAAGAAGTTGAACAGTATATTGATACAACGGTAAGCCAGGCATTTTCAAATTTACAGAAAGAGTTTAAGCGTCGTCATTTAGATGTGACGGTAAACACGATAGATGATGGCTTGCAGCTACGTGTAAACCATCAAGATGAGATTAACTTTATTTACCAAGTGGTTGTTCAAGAAAAAAATACACCAAGTTTTATGACTGATTCAGCAGAAATTACGCAAGATTATCAAGCTGAAGTGTTTTTGAGGGAAGGTGGTCAAAATTATGACATCATCGAATGGACGCAAGAAGATATTTTGCAAGATGTTATTGATCAATACGAACGTCATCTACATTTTTTAAATCTAGTTAGAACCAAGAACCAATAGATAAAAAACCGCCCAGAAGGGCGGTTTTTTTATTCATAGTTAAATTAGGCCGGTATAGAAGCAACTTTATCTTCACGATCCCAATAACGGTGATTCTGTATCGCTGTTTTAAATTGATCACTGACATCTTTGAAACTTTGTGAAGTGAAAAGCGCAGCATCTTGAGTCAGATTAAGCTCTTTAATTAAAGCCTCTTTATCACCTAATAGTACTATAGGTTTAAGATGCTTAAATGTTTCCATTACATAATGTTTAGCTACACCATCATTTAAGAACTCATCTAAATTATCTCCATCAATAACAACGACAGCATCGTAGGTAACCGAAGGTTCGCCATTCTGACGTCCATCAACTGCAATTTCTTTACCATCGTTAGATATCACCGGCGCGGCATTTGGTGCTAAAACTTCGACTACAGCGCTTTCTGATTCGCCCCAAGTCTTAATTGCATCGATAGAGGAAGCATTAGCGCCGTTGTGCACCAACAGAGCAATTTTTCGTTGCTTAATATCAGATGCAGGGTATGCCAATGTGCTTAAGTGATCAGATTTAGCGACGGTAGCTTTCTTAACCGATTTATTTTGCTTAGTCGGAGCAGCTAACCCTAATTCATTTGCAACAAATTTCGCTAAATCCAAGTCAATATTTGCAAGCACCTCATTTACAACTCGTTCCCTAATTTCAACAGCTTTCACTTTTGAGAGTTCAAAGGCATAGGCATCCTTTATATGCTGTTGTTCATGCTTAGCAAGACTTTGGTAATGCATGGTCGCTTGCGAGAAATGATCTGCGAAGCTTTCTGGTCTAATTCTTAACTTGCTGCCTTGGATTTGTTCAGGATGGGTTCGAAATGCATGCGGATCATTATTAGATTCTCTAGGCCAATTTTCATCTACAGAGTTAGGCTCATAATTCGCTTTACCTTTATAGACTTCATGGTTTGCATAGCCGCCACGTCGATTTGTATGGAAAGGGCAGACCGGTTTATTAATTGGAATTTGATTAAAGTTTGCTGTTCCTAAGCGGTGCAGATGCGTATCTGTATAGCTGAACAAACGACCTTGTAATAAAGGATCATTACTAAAATCAATTCCTGAAACAATATTGGCTGGACTGAAAGCAACTTGCTCTGTTTCTGCAAAGAAATCATCTGTATTTCGATTTAGAGTAAATTTACCTAGTGGGGTAATAGGTACAAGCTCTTCAGGTACCAGCTTTGTAGCATCTAAAACATCAAAGTCCCATTGAGCCGCTTCTTCTTCAGTAAAGATCTGTGCCCCTAATTCCCACTCAGGATAATTGCCACGTTCAATGGCATCCCATAGATCGCGACGATGGAAGTCTGGATCTTTGCCATTAAGCTTTAAGGCCTCATCCCAAACGACTTGAGCAACACCTTGCTTAGGAGTCCAGTGAAATTTAACCAAATGCGCCTGATTATCTTTGTTAATTAATCTGAAGGTATGTACACCAAAACCTTGAATCGATCGTAAATTTCTAGGAATAGCACGATCTGACATCACCCAAGTAGTCATATGAGAAGCTTCGGTATTTAAAGAAATAAAATCCCAAAACGTATCATGCGCAGATTGACCTGTTGGAACTTCATTCGGATCTTCAGGCTTTACAGCGTGGACAAAGTCAGGGAACTTAATTGCGTCCTGAATAAAAAATACAGGAATGTTATTACCGACTAAATCGTAGTTTCCATCTTCGGTATAAAACTTAATGGAAAACCCGCGTACATCACGGACTACATCAGCTGATCCGCGTCCACCTTGTACTGTAGAAATCCTGACAAAGATTGGTGTTGGATTTTGAGTGTTAGTCAAAAATTTAGCCTTAGTCCATTTTTCGTTGCCTTCATAAGCTTCAAAATAACCATGCGCTCCTACACCACGAGCATGCACTACACGCTCAGGGATACGTTCACGGTCAAAATGAATTAACTTATCTCGTAAGAGAAAATCTTCTAACAGAGTAGGACCAGTCTGATTTATTTTTAAGCTATTTTGATTGTCAGCTACAGGTACACCCAAAGATGAGGTCAGTGTTTTACCTTTAGGGTCTACATATGCCTCTTTTTCAAACTGATCAATTTTAGGATTATTTGATTTTTTCATGAGCTACATCCCTTTGTCTGATGTTATTTAGTACATGTGCTAGATAAGGTTTTGCTATTGCATAAAGCTAATATAGACAATAAAGATGCTCGGCAAATTTAAAGTAAAAAATTGTCTATTTTGTGTTCAATCTGAGGGTTGAATAGAGTTGCTTTCACAATAAAAAGCAGATCCAGCCCAGCGGTCACATTTGCAGCGGGGGCACTGAGCATTTAGAGAACTAATAAATTGTGTTTGACCACACAGCATGCACGAATAGTATTTTTTGGAATCAAAACGCTGTGCTTTTTGGTAGTGATCAGGAAAAATTGGTAGTCCCCATTTAATATTATCCTTGGCATAAGGGATTACACTTAGACACCCATCTGTTTCAAGTAATGCTGTCTTAACTTGACCAAGGTGTTCTATTTTGTTTTGCCTTAACTCAGCAAAAAATTCGTCATATGAATACTTTTCCTGTTTGATATCTTCAACAATCAATAAGCCATCTTTAACGATATACATTGGCCTACCTTCTAACATAGTTTCAAATGAATCTGATTTCATGATGAGGTATGTAGTTAATCTATAGAGAAGAATAATGACTGCAAATACAATGAGTGCTTGAATGATGGGGATATCATCATTAAACATGGGGTCGCCTGCTGCAGATCCCAAACTTAAAATAATAGCTAACTCAAATACTGAAAGTTGCCTGACACCTCTTTTCCCTGAAAATCTTAAAAAAATAATAATTAAGATAAACATAATGATGCATCGGAAAATAATTTCCAATGCAAAAGTAAAAGAAGTGTCATGCAGAATTATTTTTATGAAGTCCATGCTTATACATTTTTTGAATTTTAGTTTATAAGTTGTTGTTTACATCTTGTCCCAAGCATCCTTAATTGCATGCTTAGCATGTTCCCATTTCAAACGAGAATCTGCTTTAAACTCTTCCCATTTGGTTTGTAAATCCGGCTCAGAATCTTCGAAACGCGCATTCTCACCGTATAAATGACGTTCGCGCTCACCAAGCTCATAAGCTGACCTTAGATCACGGTCATAGTCAATATCGGGTACTTCTCGTTGAAGATCGCCATAGTACGGTCTATTGGAGTAATCCGTACGCCAGTCATGATGTATTGGATGTTCATTTTGATGGTCGTTCATAGTAATAACTCCGATAAATTATTTAATAAATTGCAAAAGTAGTGATCCCTGGGCTACTTCTGCAAATACAAATTACTGTTGTTACTTTGACTATTGGTCTTGCTGATCATTCTGCTGACGTTGTTGATCAGACTGCTGATTTTGTTGATGTTGGGGTTGCTGCTGTTGTTGCTGATCATTCTGCTGACGCTGTTGATCAGACTGCTGATTTTGTTGGCGTTGGGGTTGCTGCTGCTGTTGCTGACCATTCTGCTGGCGCTGCTGATCAGATTGTTGATTTTGTTGATGTTGGGGTTGCTGCTGTTGTTGCTGACCATTCTGCTGGCGCTGCTGATCAGATTGTTGATTTTGTTGATGTTGGGGTTGCTGCTGTTGTTGCTGATCATTCTGCTGACGCTGTTGATCAGACTGCTGATTTTGTTGGTTTTGAGGTTTTTGAGTATCGCCACGTTGGTGCTGTAAGCGAGTATCATTATTTTGATCTTGGTTATAATTAGACATAATACTGTTCCTTTAAAGATTAATTAGATAATCTACTCAATTACAGTAGACCATTTATTATTAACATGAATATTGCTAATATGATTATTAAAGATGTTACATAATCTTTATTAAGTTTCAATTTGTTTAAAAGTAAAAATTTAGGGGCTGTTTTATATACATAAATAGTCTTTTTTTAATTACATGAAACTAACAATAATAATTTTTTAATATTTTAGTGAGTGACTTGCATAGAGCTTTATATAGTATTTTTAATTTTTTGATAGGCTTACCTTTAGTTAAAATTTTGAAATTATAAAATTTTTTCTTAAAATAAATGCAATAGAAAAAAGTACCTACAGGTTTCTTTTTGTTTTCGGATCCTCCGCGCTTTAAAAGTCCAGTGCAAGATATATAAATATCTGATTTAAATAATTTTTTCCCATTTATAATCATTTGATTGGTTACTTCTGGGGATTCAGCAGTATATTTATCTATAAGTGATTGTTTTATATTTAAAATACGCTTCTTGAATAGTAAGTCATAACTAACAATAGAACCATCCAGAAGTATTCCAGAGTTTTTATCTTGTGAAATTCTATATGCTAAATAACCTGCACTCGCACTTTCAAATAGCGTTATTGATAGGGATTTTTTAGAAATAAAGTCAAAAATTTATTTCATATAAATTATCCTATGAATATTTTATAAAAGAATCATAATTGATATTTAAATATGAATATGTGAATTAAGTCACATCAAAAAAATGTTACTTTTTAAAAACTTGTTAAAAATTATGCTAAAGGTGTGTTTTATATATTAAAATTTTTAAAATATTACATTGCGTTAAATTTTTATTAAAAAAAATTAACAAATACTACTTATTTTCTGAACTATGGTTAAGAAGAATCATTTACCGCGTGAGAATTATAATGCCTACAGCAGTAAAAGAAAGAATCTTAAATTTAATAACCAAAGATCATCAGAAATATTTCGAAATTGTTGAGTTCTTCTTAGATGCTTCAATACCTAATTCTGCCAAAGAATTAAAGGCATTTAAGGTTTTAGAGAATGAAATTATAACTCTCGAACACATTGATGAGATGCCAAATGAGATAGACCATCTTGTCGATTGGATTCATCATAATAACCGTACACAGTGTGAATATTATAAAGAATACCTAGATAGAAGAAAGCAAGGTGGAGGAAGAGAGTATTTTTCATCAGTTAGTAAAGCTTATGAGTTTTTATACAAGGTTGCACCCACAAAAAAAGTGGATGGTTCATGGCTATATAGCTTTACTCAGTATTGGAATGATCCAGTATTTAGAGATTTTATTCAGATATATTTAGAGGAACTTGGTCTCGGTTCAGAAAAAGCCAATCACGTGAGAATGTACGACAACCTACTACTTGCACATGGTTTGAATCAACTATCTTTAAACTTATCTGATGCCTATTACCATCAGGCAGCAATACAGCTTGCGCTTGCATATGCACCTTCAGAGTTTATACCAGAGATAGCAGGTTTTAATTTAGGCTATGAACAACTTCCTTTACATTTGCTAATTAGCAATTACGAGTTAAAAGAACTTGGAATTGATGCACACTATTTTAATGTTCATATCACGATAGATAATTTTGATAATGGGCATGCGCAGCTTGCGACCAATGCCATTAAAAAACTTTCTACAAGGTACAGATCTAAAGAAGAGTTCATTCGTAAACTCAAAATCGGCTATCTCCTAAATAACAAAGGAATGAGTTCAGTTCAGATAATTAAAAATTTAAGCACTGAAAAGATGGTGCTAGAAATATTTAAGAAAAAGGCGATCGTTGGTAAACACATGCATAGCAATAAGTGCATGTTTAATAATAAAACAACGAATGAATGGCTGTCTGAAGATGATAGTGTTGAAGAGTTTATTTTTGAACTTGTCCGTATGGGCTGGATAAAATTGAATCGACCACCTGAAGAGAGTAGGTTCTGGCAGATGATTCACGACGAAGACGGTAAAATGTTTGGAGTGTTTAATGCTGTTGAAAAAACTTTTATTTATGACTGGATTGCAGGTAAATCAGTAGATTCCAAACAAAATCAAGTTAATAATGAGTTTGTAAAAAACTTCCTAGAGACCAATTCATTTAGTTATTTAGCGAACCATGAAATGGCTGAGCTTAAGAAACAATTTGATGGAAGTACGAATACAGGATACAAGATCAACAAACTTCTAAAGTATTTAGCACCTCATATGCATCATCAAGAAATTGGTTTATGGAGTACCCAACGTATTGTTGAGTGTTTATTTCCATCTCTAGCTCGTCAATAAAATGAATGCTCAAAAAGTTTTATAACTTTTATCGTTAATAACAACCGTCTTCGGGCGGTTTTTTACTAATATGTGATAATTCTAAAGATAAAAATAAATACATGTTTATTAATAAAAAAATAAAATAATGCTTAGTTTTTTGTAAAAGTATACAAATTTTGAAATAATTTAATTAAAATAAATTTGTATACTCGCCATATCCTAACCAAGCCTTTTAGATGCAAAAGTATACAACTCTGAAAAGTTTATAACCTATTGTAAATACAAAGGAATACAGCTTGATGCTTAACATTCCAATCCATTCCAAACTCGGTGGATTCTACTTTTTCTATTATTCAATAGTGGGTACATTCATGCCGTATTGGACTTTGTATCTAGAGGATCAAGGGTTTAATTATCAAGAAATAGGTATTTTATCTTCGATTGCAATTGTCACACGTTTTTTTGCACCGTTTATTTGGGGCTGGATTGCAGATAAATCCGGCAAGCGCATGCTTTTAATTCGAATCGCAACATGGATGGAAGCCTGTATTTGGTTTCTGATTTTTATAATTCCCAACAGTTTTCAATCTGTTGCATTACTCATGCTGGTTTTTAGTTTCTTTCAAAATGCTATATTGGCTCAGTTTGAAGGAGTAACTTTATTTTGGTTAGCTGAGCGGCGTGCAGAACTTTATGGAAAAGTCAGAAAATGGGGATCAGTTGGCTTCATTGTTGGGGTATTTGGAATTGGGGCTTTGCTAGAAATAATACCTGTTTCAATGCTGCCTATCATGTTGTTATGCATTGCATTTCTCGCATTTATTTGGTCATTTACGATTAAAGAGCCCGCTACTGCACCATCTTCACAGAAAAAACTTGAACCACTTTGGCCTATCTTAAAACGACCAGTTGTAGCGAGTTTTTTTATCATTGAATTTTTTCTGCTCTTTTCGCATGCACCGTTTTATAGTTTTTATAGCAATTACCTTATGCAGGCTGATTTTTCGACGAGCCAAATCGGTTTTTTATGGTCTGTAGGAGTCATTGCAGAAATCATTATGTTTGCCTATGCCAATGTCTTTTTTAATCGATATTCTTGGCGTAACTTAGTGCTCATTTGTTTGGGGCTAACAGGGATGCGATGGTTGATTGTAGGCTTATATCCGACGGTGTTTATCACTCAATTTGCTGCGCAAACGATTCATGCCTTTAGTTTTGGATTATTCCACTTAATCGCTATGCGAATCATTTTTCAAAATTTTACCGCAAGTCAACAAGGGCGTGGTCAAGCGCTATACAGTACCATGTGGGGCTTAGGTGTTGCGAGTGGCAGTATTTTAGCAGGTCGATATTGGGACATGCTTTCGGGACCCGTTATTTTTATGATCGCAGGACTGGCGGTTATACCTGCCATGTTTTTGGTCGTGGGCTTGCCTAAAACGAACCAAAAGCCAGCTTGAAACAATTCAGTATATTGAAAAGTCTCAATGGACTAAAATCACTTGATTACGGCCGAGTTCTTTAGCTTGATATAATGCCTGATCGGCTTGATTAATCATACTTTGCAAACTTGGAGCATTGGGCAAAGACTGATGAATCAGACCAATACTCACCGTAATATAAATCGTATTTTGTTCATCAATGATGATAGGCGTAGTTTCAAAGACTTTTCGGATGCGTTCAGCAATACCTTGAGCTTCAGTTGCAGCAATGTTCGTGAGTAATACACTAAACTCTTCTCCCCCAATTCGTGCAAATAAATCAGTTTCACGTAAATTCTTACGCACAATACTCGAAAATTCTTGTAAAACTTGGTCACCGACATAATGCCCATATTGATCATTTAATTTTTTAAAATGATCAATATCCATCATGATAATGGAAAAGTTAAGCTGAATTTGGTTTTGTAGGTAAAGCTCACCTTGCTCGAAAAAATATCGACGATTCATCGCATGCGTTAAACTATCATGATTTGCAAGGTATAAAACCTCTTTATATAGTTCGTGCCGATTTCGGCTAATAATACAAAGAATCAACGGCGAGAGAATCAGCATGGCTAGGCCAATACGAACTGAAATTGCTGTCGATAAATAGGCTAATGAAGAATCGTGTAAGTAGAACGCATTTAAATTGTAATAGGTCGCTAAAATTACCACGGCATTAATTAGGGATAAGGTAAATAAGCGATAGGTTAATGCTGCCCAAATTAGAGCCGCTAAAGGGTAGAGAATTGCCCCTGGACCTGCAGAAACAGCTGTTAAAAATACACAGAAGATAACTGCAATTGCCGGAAATATTTTATTGATCTGAAAGCTTTGATGACGTCGATCTTTGAAATAAAGTTTAAGATCGGCCAGTTTAGGAAAAGACAGAATAAGCGGTAATATAATCAGCGCATTTAATATTTCAGTAATCCACCACATACCAAAATCAATCGATAATCTATCGGTCGACATAAACGTGTTGGGGATATAAGGCACAGTGAAAATAGCAAAAAGAGCACCTGCAAGGCATCCACCACAGGCGATGATGACAATCATGGTCAGAAAGGTGAAACCTTTATTATAGTTTTGATAGTTCACCTGAAAATATCGCATAAAAAATAGCGATACCATGCTGTTGGTTAAATTTGAAAAAGTGAGAAATAAAGTGAGTTGGAAATAATTGCCCGTCACTAAATCTGCGAGCATATAACCGGTAAATGCACCTAACCATCCTCCCAGATTACTCAGTTTAGGGAACCTTAAGAATATTGCTAACAATACTGCATTCGCAGGCCAAAAAATAGCTAAATAGCTTAATGGGCGGGTGAAAATACCGATTAAGCAGCAGCAAAGAATAACTGCAGCGACTATTACAAAAGCCATGCTGTGGCGTGCATTAAGCGGAGCAAGACTATTCGAATGCAGTTTCATTAGCTTATGTAAGCCTAGGTTAAATATGGGAGAATTCGTTTTTTTCGTATATTAAACGATAAAAAAGATTTTATATTATTTTATTGTAAATAGTGTGATTTGTTTGGCATTTAGCTGATTTGTAGTTTCGTTAACCGAGATTGATTTTTTGGATAAATAGGAAAAATGATTGTTATGAAAATGTGATAAACCGCGGATTTGTAAAAAAATGTGTTACTTTAAGAGCATGATTTATATGACTGATTAAATGTATGAAAATAGCATATCTTACAGTTTTACTCATGTTGAGTTCATCGTTGGTGATGGCGGCAGATAATAAGAATACAACTCAAAATTCAGAGGTTAAAAATCAAGTTGAAGCGGTGAATAGCTTTAGGGTGACAACACGTTCTGAATTGGTCGGCTTATGGGGTATGGAAATTCCGACCAATAAAAAGTGCGTTGAATATTATAATTTTAAGAGCAATAATGATGTTGTGATCAAAAGCGGTGAAGAGTGGTCATCTGGAGTATATGACTATCAACCTGCGCAAGATCCGAATGTGCAAATTCCAGCACTGATTTTACAAGTGAAATATGACAATAATCAGATGGATTGTTCGGGCAATATTCAAGATCAAACCGGCGAAATTTCACAGTACTTTGTAAAGTGGAAAAGTCCATCGGTTATTAATTTCTGTGCCAATGATCAGGCTCAGCAGTGTTTTGCGACATTGCGTCGAGTTTTGCCTTAAGCATGACTATAGATCTTTCTTATGAAAATAAAAAACCACTCATTTGAGTGGTTTTTTTGACGCTGAAGATTTATTTATCTTCATGTCCTTCGACTTTCTTTAATAGATGTTTTTCAAGATAGTGAATATCCATAGCTTGTTCGCAGAAATTTTTATCTTGAAGAATCAAATCTTTATGTAGCGGAATATTGGTTTTCACGCCAGTTAAGATAATCTCTTCTAGAGCTTGTTTCATGCGCGCAATAGAGGTTTCACGATCTTTACCATGCGCAATGAGTTTTGCAATCATTGAATCATAGTATGGCGGGATACTATATCCTTGATAGATATGAGAATCTAGTCGGATACCTGCGCCGCCCGGTGCATAGAAATGATCGATTTTGCCCGGTGAAGGCATAAATGTAGATGGATCTTCTGCATTAATACGACATTCAATCGCATGACCTTTAAGTTGAATATCTTCTTGTTGAAGATCCAAACCTAAGCCAGCAGCAATGCGTAATTGTTGCTCGATAATATCCACACCAGTTACTTGCTCAGTAACAGGATGTTCTACTTGTACACGAGTATTCATTTCAATAAAGAAGAATTCACCTTCTTCAAATAAGAACTCAAATGTACCAGCACCACGGTATTGCATTAATTTACAAGCATTTACACATGCTTCAAGAATATGCGCACGTGCTTCTTCAGGTAAACCCGGTGCAGGCGCTTCTTCAAGCACTTTTTGATGGCGACGTTGCAAGGAACAGTCACGATCATAAAGGTGAATTGCATGGCCATTACCATCTGCAAGAACTTGCACTTCGACATGGCGTGGCTTTTGAAGGAAACGTTCCATATAAACGGTGTCGTCACCAAACCACATTTCCGCATCACGTTGAGCAGCTTGTACAGATTCGAGTAGCGTGTCTACACGTTCAACGATACGCATACCACGACCACCACCACCTGAGGCAGCTTTTACAATCAATGGAAAGCCAATTTCTTTGGCTTCTGCCAATGCATTGTGAATCGTTACAGCATGGTCACAACCCGGAACAGTCGGTACGCCGGCTTTTTTCATCGCAATAATGGCAGAAACTTTGTTCCCCATTAAGCGAATGTGTTCAGGACGCGGACCGATAAAGATAAAACCTGAGTTTTCTACAATTTCAGCAAACTCAGCGTTTTCAGATAAGAAACCATAACCTGGATGGATGGCATCTGCACCGGTGATTTCAGCCGCTGTAATAATGGCAGGGATATTGAGATAACTTTCGCTGCTGGCACCTGGTCCAATACACACTGCTTCGTCACAGAAGCGTAAGTGCATTAGGTCTTTGTCGGCATCGGAATAAATCCCTACGGTTTTAATTCCTAAAGTTTTGCAAGCGCGGGTGATGCGGAGCGCAATCTCACCACGGTTTGCAATTAAAACTTTTTGCAACATTGTGATTCCCCGTGGTCTTAAGCGCGATAGCGGAATAATGGTTGACCGAATTGGATCACTTCGCCATTTTTAACCAAAATTTCTTCAATTACACCGCTTTGAGTTGCTTCAATTGGGTTCATGATTTTCATTGCTTCGATGATACCGAGTGTTTCACCAGCAGATACAGTTTGACCAACTTTCACAAATGGTGCTTCACCTGGATTTGGCGCAGCATAGAACACACCAACCATAGGAGACGGCTCAACAGCACCACGTGGTGAACGAGGTGCAGCAGGTGCAGCGGCAGGAGCAGCCATAGCAGGCGCAGCGGCAGCAACTACTGGATTGCGACGAGTTAGAGCAATCGATTGATCGCCTTCTTTAACTTCAATCGCCTGTAAGTCAGATTCAATCATCAAATCGATGAGTTTCTTGATTTTACGGATATCCATGAACAGTATTCCTAATTAAGATTGAGAAGTTGGTTGAATTTTTTCGATGGCGAAGTCTAGTGCTGCGGCATAACCTTTTGCACCTAAACCACAAATAACGCCAACGGCTTTATCAGATAGATAGGAGTGATGTCTAAATGCTTCGCGAGCGTGGACATTTGATAGATGTACTTCGATAAACGGAATGGCTACACCAAGAAGGGCATCACGCACAGCAACCGAAGTATGTGTTAGGGCTGCTGGGTTAATAATGATAAATTGAACGCCTTCTTGTTGCGCTTGATGAATTCGGTCGACGACAGCGCCTTCCCAATTACTTTGGAAAGTGTCGAGAGAAATGGAAGCGTTTTGAGCCTGTGAAATCAGTTTTTGGTTAATATCTTCGAGTGTTAGATAGCCATAAACTTCGGGTTCACGTTTTCCCAGTAAGTTGAGATTCGGTCCATGAATGACCAAAATGGTCGAGCTCATTCAGCCTGCTCCAATAAAAAGTTGCAAATTTACTTTGCAAGATACCTGCAAAGTTTGCTCATTATGGCATAAAATTCCACATTTTTTTTATAATTTCTTTGAATTGACGTGAAAAGCATGTGCCGAGAATGGGCTATATAATGCGAACTTTGCAGAGAATTGGCAATGTTAAAAGATTACATTTTTATCATTATATTGTAGGACATCATTTTAAACCCAATTGGCTAAAACTGTTGATAACTTTTGTGTAAACTTGCTTTATCGTGGTGCGTACGTTTAGCAATAACCAGTGCGAATGACCTTAAATGTGAGATGCCTTGTGTATCCATCTTATAGATCGTCAGTTGAACTGCCTACGCATGCATAGTCGTAAAGATAGTATTTATTCAGCGCATTAAAAATTCTAAGGTTTAATTTATTTGTGCATAAAGAAATCTAAATTGCTCTCAGCTTTCAAGCGAGTTATTTAAAAGAATAAAGCAAGTCTGTATGCTAAGTATATGAAAATTAAAAGATAGTTTATTTTTTTATGATTGATACAGCATATTTCCAAACCAATGAAATGTTTTCATAAATGATAGGGCTCAACCTAGATATTTTGTTTGCCTCAGTGAATTGAATTTTCTGTGGGAGCATTTCCTTATAAGTAGGCAGCTTTAGATATGATGAACATTTATTGCGTAGCTAAGTCATACTTTATAGACCTATATATAAGCGTTTTAACCATCTTGTGTATTTTCTAGTCAGTGTTTTGAATGTATAAAGCGTGCAAGGCATTGACGATTTCTTTCATAAATCATGCAAGTTTGGAAAATTGGGTATTTGTCCAAATTTGTACAGGTATTGGCAAAAGTTAAATCTGTGGTGGTAAAGAAGCTTGCTGTTTGCATACTGATTCTATTTTTTATTCGTCTATTTCTGTGTTTGAACGGTATATGTCTTGAATTAAGTCTCCTTTATTCCTGTTTATATCTTTACATGGAATCTACTGCATTGAGTCTTTTGCTATAAATGAATTAATAAAACAAGGCACGAATGCTTTCGCACGGAAAAAATTTATCTATATACGTGTAATTCACGGTAGAATGCCCGAAACCTATATGGCCTGAGAACAAACATGGCAAAACATACGCAAAATTCATCACCTTTGGCAGAGTTGATTGCAGAACAAAAACTTTTATGTGAAGAAGTGGGTTCTGCATATGTAGAAGTGCAGGGCGATGATGTAATTGCTGTGGCTGTCCATACCTTAAATAAAGATCCAATAGTTGGTATTCGTAAGCCTGCAGAAGGTGATGAAAATGTCAGTTGGTATATTTATGGTGGCGAGCTTGAAGGCGCAGATAACTTTGAAACAATGACTGTGCGTAAACTGCAAGATGTCGTGCCTGAAGTGCTACCGTATTTAGCTTTGGATGTAGGCTATCGTTTTATGATAGATGCTGATGATTATGAAGATGTTTGGAAAGAAGGTGATGAGGCTTAATTTATGCATTCTCCATTGATGTATAAACTTTATGTCCTTATTTTCTCTGTGTTTACTGCTTCTGCAGCATGTGCAAATGTGAATGAAGCGGTTACTCCACAACTGACTCAAACTGAATATAATGCTCAGATAAAAGCATATACTGAGCAAATTAATTCAACCAAAGCTATTTTGGATGATCCTGCATCTACAGCAACGGTTCAGCAGCAAACTCAAGCTTTTTGTTTAAGATTGAATGCATATCGACAGATTTTAGAAATTTCTCAGCAAAACTCAGCTCTTGAAATGGCCAATCTAATGCGAGTGGCTTCACAGCACTATTTACAACAACAGCAACAGAGTATGCAGTCATCTGGCTTAAACGAAAGTGCATTTTGTTCGATTCCTACAAAATAATTTAGGTTTAAATTTCTCTTCTAAAACTTTTGGGCTATAGTCTAACTTTCTTTCATTTTGTTCTATTTTTCATAATTCGAAATGGTCTAGTATTTCAAAATTATTACAGCATAATTCACTATAGGTGCAGTTTCTAATAATATTATAAATTGAAAATGCAGATTGTCAGGAAATGATATGAAATATGCTTAAAATGATAAGTCCATCACATTATTATGATCAAGTTAGAACGATTTATATGCAACAAACATCCCTGGTCCTGTTGCATAGGTCAGTCCTAATACATCAACTTGTTGATGTCGTTCTCTTTTGGCCACTGAATAAGTGGCTATTTTTTTGTGAAAAATTAAATGCTTAATCATATTATAAATCGAATTTGGATAAAATTTAAATTATTCATGATGTGGCATCCCCATACATTGACTCATATGTGCAGTTTGGTTCGAGGAATACAATCAAATGATTAAATCACTTTGTATTTTTATTATTTTACTCTCGGTATGAGTGATGGATAAATAGACAAATATTGCAAGTATGATAAGATAATTGAACACATTATTTTTGATGTTTGAGGAGTTGTTTACATGACAGCTTATACTTCAGTAATGAAAGCAAGCCAATATGAGGATGATATGATCCCGAGCCTTGCTATCCATGCATTTCGCCATGCTTTTGAACAAGCAAGTGCGTCATCCACTGTGGTTTATGTAAAAGGTCTACAACTGGTTCAACGTCTGCAAAATGGTCAAGAAGTACAAATAAAAGATGTTTCAGCCGACTTCGTGCAAATGGATGATCTACCTAAAATTTTAAAACGTAAAAAGAAAATAGAGGAAATTGTTTAATACATGCCTCCACAACCTCGCATTAGAATGTTCGCGGGTCCAAATGGTTCAGGTAAAAGCACAGCTAAAGAATATTTATTGCCCCATCATATTGGGGCATATTTAAATGCGGATGAACTCGAAGCTCAACTGAAACATTCACACAGGCTCAATTTGTTGGATTACCATCCCGCTTTAAAATCAGAAGAATTAATTGACTTTCTATATACGAAAAAACGTCCCGCGAATGGAGAATTTATTCCTCTATTAGCACGTAAACCTCAGATATTAGATCCGTGGAAAATTGGGTTTCATCCAGACCAGATTGACTCATATCTTTGTGCAAGAATTATCGATTACATTCGTTTGCAGTTTTTAGAACTAAAAATTAGTTTTACCTTTGAAACGGTGATGTCCCATATTTCAAAGGTGGAGTTTCTACGCGAAGCAAAAAGAAAAGGCTTTAAAACCTATCTGTATTATGTTTCCACTATTGATCCTGTTATCAATATTTCACGTGTTCAGTACCGAGTGAAAACGGGTGGACACGGAGTGCCAGAACAAAAAATTCGCGAACGTTATTATCGAAGTATGGATTTGTTAATGCAGGCGGTGGAAGCAACGGATCGTAGTTATTTATTTGATAACTCTGCCGATGGACAGCATGCTTCTTTCATTGCGGAAATTGAACAAGCTGAAATTTTAAAGATGAATTCAGGTATTCAGCGTTTACCGTGGTGGTTTGTAGATAAGGTGCTTAAAGAGTTTGAGCCAAATTAATATCAACTGAATATAATATAAAACAAAATAACAGGATGAACCTATGCAAAATAACGACTATAAATTACAACAACATGCAAACTCATCTTGATCAAGCCATTGAGCCGCAAGTTGAACAAGAACAGCAAAAAAATAGTACATCATCTGATCCGTTGTCTTCTGTAGATTTGACTGACTTAGCTGAAATTGGTTCGAATATTATAGAATTGGGCTCAGATGCTTTAACGTGGGTGAGCGATGCACTCAGCGATATTAGTATTGATCTATAAATTATTTATTATTTCAATTAACTTCATAATAAACAGCCTTTATTGAAAAATCTCCGAGGATATATTTCGTGATTTTTCAAGTTTATAAATTAATTCTAAATAAAACTAATCAAACACTCTTGAAGCGTTAATTTTTTCAATCAGGAAATGCATGTCAGAATGAATATTTAGACTGGCGAGTTTGCATATTTTTTTAATAAAATATTATAAAAACATATATTGTTTTATGGCTGATAAATATGCATCCATTTCTAACCGCTTTTCTCGGCGGGATCTTATTGGGCCTGGCAGCAGTAGGCTACCTATATGTACATGGTCGAATCGCTGGTATTAGTGGTTTAATTGCGCAAATGTTGAATCCTCAGACGATTTTAAAAACACCTGCGATATGGTTTTTAGCGGGACTTTTTATTGTACCTTTTATCTACGGGAAAATGACCTCTGTGACAATTGAACTGGATGCAAGTCCATGGATGATGATCATTGCCGGTGTTTTGGTTGGATTCGGAACTCGATTAGGTTCAGGTTGTACTAGCGGTCATGGCATTTGCGGTATTAGTCGTCTTTCTAAGCGTTCATTTGTTGCAACTGCTAGTTTTATGTTGGCAGGGATTATCACAGTTTATGTAATGAGACATGTAATCGGAGCTTAATGATGAAAAATATATTGGCATTTATTTTTGGTGGAATTTTTTCATTAGGTTTAATGATTTCGGGCATGTCTAATCCAGAAAAGATCTTAAGTTTCCTTGATACAACAGGGCAGTGGGATGCGAGTTTAGCTTTTGTGATGATGGGAGCCATTGCAGTTGCATTTATTCCATTTCAAATGGCCGTTCGTCAATCAAAACCGACAACCTTTGATGGGACGGCGATTGAATTACCAAGTAATAATCAAATTGATGTAAAACTCGTCTTAGGGAGTGTTATCTTTGGAATAGGTTGGGGTATTGCTGGGATTTGTCCTGCGCCAGCCTTTACTTTGATCGGGCTTGGTTATTATCAAGCGATCTATTTTGTTGTAGCGATGTTTGCGGGCGTCTATATACATCGTAAATTTTCGGGAGCAAATTAATGTCAAATCGTGCACAGGTACAACATTTTTTTGATGAAAATACCAATACATTCAGTTATGTGTTAGCCGATCCGCAAACAAACCGATGTGCGATTATAGACAGTGTATTGGATTATAATGTTGCTTCTGCAACTACTCAAACGAAGCATGCAGATTTGATTATTCATTATATTTAAGAAAATAGCCTAAGCGTAGAATGGATTTTAGAAATGCATGTGCACGCAGATCACTTAACCGCATCTCAATATTTAAAAAAGTTCTTGATGGTAAGATTGCGATGAGCCATAACATCAAGATTGTGCAGGAAACATTCAGCGCCATTTATAATTTTGATGTGAAATATTTTAATTCACATCAGTCATTTGATTATTTATTTGCAGATCATGAGGCATTTAAAATTGGTGAGTTAAATGCCTATAACATTCCAACGCCTGGACATACACCTGCTTGTCTGAGCTATGTGGTTGGTGATGATGCTGTGTTTGTCGGTGATACCTTATTTATGCCTGATTATGGCACAGCACGCTGTGATTTTCCCAAGGGCAGTGCGGAAGTATTATTCGACTCTGTACAAAAGATTTATCAGTTAGCACCTGAAATGCGCGTGTTTTTATGTCATGCAAAATACTGCTGCGAAAGCAGTGTGCATGCGCAAAAACAGTAGAATATTTATATCCACGTTGGTACGAAAAAAGAAGATTTTGTCACAATGCGAACTCAGCGTGACGCAAATTTGGCTATGCCAAAACTGATTTTACCTGCAATACAAATCAATATGGATGCAGGTAAATTTCCAAAACCAGAAGGGAATGGTATTCGCTATTTAAAAATTCCTTTTAATCACTTTAAATCTGCAAATTAAAGACAAAGAACCTTTAGGTTGAATGCGGTTGGCTATTTCACTTAATAAAATAGCCTAAGCAAGTTAATTAATTGCCACCTAAAAATAGCCTAAGTAGGATTAATAAGTTTTAACTGTCATTTGATTTCATTCATTCAACTAGGCATCATTATATCAACATAGCAAAGTATTCAAAAATGATCCTTAATTACGAATATCATCAAAAATTAGAAGGCGAAACGCACCCGCTAGTCTTTATTCACGGTTTATTTGGCAGCCTCAGTAACTTAGGGATGCTTGCCAGAGCTTTTCAAAATTCACATTCTGTCATTCAGCTTGATTTACGAAATCATGGTAAATCACCTCAAAGTACAGAAATGAATTATCGTGAGATGGCAAACGATGTACTTGAGACATTAGATTTAATTGGCATTGATAAGTTTTCAGTGATTGGCCATTCCATGGGAGGCAAGGTCGCAATGCAATTGGCTTTAATCTCAGAGCGGGTAGAGCAACTTGTTGTATTGGATATCGCACCCTTTGCATATCAAGAACGTCATCATGATGAAATATTTAAAGCTTTGATCGCTGTACAAAATGCACAAATTCAATCTAGACAGCAAGCGGTTGAAATTATGCGTGAGTATATTCATTCGGATATGGTTATACAGTTTCTACTCAAATCGTTTAGTAAAGGACAATGGTTGTTTAATGTAGATGCGTTGTATAAACAGTATGACCAGATTATTGGTTGGGAAAATATCGGAAATACTTGGCAACAGCCTGTATTGTTCATCAAAGGTGGAGAGTCACCTTATATTTCAAACACGGAACATACTAAGGCGATAGAACACCAATTTCCACATGCGAAAATTGTAGAAATAGAAGGTGCAGGCCATTGGTTACATGCAGAAAAAACAACTGACGTTTTAGAGCAAATACAAAATTATTTAAATTAATACGGTGTGCCTTCAATTATATTTTGAAGGCAAAACATCGAAATATTACTCAATCGAAATGTTATTGGCTTGAAGCTGACCTTCTGAGGTCAGTAGTGCGGCCATCTCTGCAGTTTTTTTCAGGCCTGGCATACGATATTCTGTATGACCATAATCTTGAATAGATTTCCAGCGTCCGCCCCATGTTAAACCAACAGACTCAGCGGCTTGACCATAAAGTTGATAACCACGCATAGCCCAAGGGTCTCGTTCAGTAATGACCACTTTGCCATTGCGTTTAAATGCAACATCAGCTGCTAAACCAAACTGATGATAACTTTGGAAGCCACGGGCACGAGTGGTATTTTTATTGGTGGCTAAATTATTTTGACGTTCTGGACTACGATAACCTTCGAGTAAAACCATTTCATAGCCATGTTGTTCACGCATGATTTTAAACACCATTAATAAGCGCTGCTTATAACGAGGGTTCATTTTATGCCATTTACGGTCTGCTGAAGGTACATCTGTTGAGTATGTGTGCGTATGGATATCTTGAACTTCTGGGTTAAAGCTAGAAGCCATAACAGATGGCTGCTCAATCATTGCTGCTTCTTCAGCGATCGCTTCTTGAACAAGATATTCTTCAACCTCAGGAGGCGCATCTAAAACCTGTCCATCAAGCATGGCGTAAATTTGTGGGTCGACTTTACGCAAATAATCAGCTTCCACTTTACTTGCAGTAATCGGGCGAGTAAAAGCAAATAATAAAATACTGGCAAACAGTAAGAAGCCTGCAAATAAAATCCACCATTGTTGTAAATGCCAGTGTGATTGAATTTGTTGTGGTGCTGCTGCATAGTTCAGTTCATAAGCAAAATTTTTGGCGTGCTGAATTCTTTTTTTACTTTGTGGAATGATTTGAAAGAAAAAATCCTGAACTTTAACTCTGAGTTCATAAGAAAAACAAAGCACTGTCACCAGTGCTAAGACAAAGAAACAACTAACCAAAAAGATGATCATGGGGAAACTGTAGCGCTCACAGTCGCATTAGCAGTGTTTGTTGCAGCAACCACTTTCGGACGTTTAGTTTCAGAAATTTGCGTTCCACCCATCGGTTCTTCAAAGTGCTCTTCTTCTTTTGCTGCTTTCGTAGAAAGCTCTGTAGGTTTGGTCACCTTAGCTGTTGTTGGCGCAGCTTTTGGTTTTACTAATGTAGTTGGAATATGTTGCTTAACGGTTGTTGTAGCAGCTACAACAGGGCGCTGCGGTTGGGTAATTTCAAAAGGCGAACGGTTATTCGCTACAGCTTGAACAGGCTGAGTCACTTTAGCCGTATTGCCATGATTGAAAGCAGTAGCTAAATCATTCGAATATAAACCATTATCCTGATCTTTTTCGTCCATAGCATGAACGCTTTGCAGTGCTTTTTCAGCTGAAGATTGCTCATTTTCACTTTGACGGGGTGCAGTGGTTGCCTCAGTTTCAGCTTTATCTTCAGTTGGGGCAGAAGTAGTCATTTCTGTATTTGCAGGCTGATCGTCAGAACTTAGATAAAAATATCCCAGGCCAACAACAATAATGACCGCAGCACCAACAAGAAAGCCAATCGCAGCATGAGCTAAAGGCGGTAAATTATTCTTTTGAGTCGACTGTAAAATTCTAACGTTATTCGATTTTTCGTTTGCCATGGTGTCTAAGTCTTATGGTAAATGAATGGTGATATAAGCCTGTTCCGATGGTGCAGTTATGACATTTTGATATTGTGATAACGCCTGATTATTTTGGCTGGATAACATATATTTCAGTCCACCAAATGCTAATACAGCAAACAATGCCCAAAAGATAATGATCCAAAAAAATGGTAATTCACGGTGAATAATATTTTTAATTTGATCCGGCAGTGCCGCGAAAGGCGAAAACGCCTTTTTACCTTTCATATAATCAATTTCATCACCGACACGTGCAACGAGTGAATTGAGCATTTCAATCGATTCAAGTCGGTATTTACCATGAAAACCAAGGAGCATGCAGTAATGATAAACTTCAAGTGCTGCTAAGCGATCTTTATTCTTAGAACGAATTTGCTCTAAATTTTCAAAAAAACGATAACCTGCTAGCTGTGAACCAAAAAGACTTAATTGCAGTGGATTCATCATCCAATTGTTTTGTAAATCAAAAAAACGTGCATCTTGTTGGGTGACAATGGTTTCATCTAATAAAGCGCAATAGGCATATTTTGCGTCCGTGATATCTTCATTGCTGAATTGAAGCTTACGGGCTTGGCTTTCAAATCGGTTTAATAGATCCATAATTTTTGTCCTGAAACTTTCAGGGCTGGATGGAACATATTGATTTTTGAGTAAAAATACGATGTAAAAACCATCATGCAGTAGATCAACTAAATTGGTTGAACTGTTGATTTTAGGTTCAGAACTTGGTTTTGAAGAGCCTAATCCAATTTGACCATCGTCAAAAAGTGAAGGGGCATTATTTGAAATATTCATGATTGCTCCTTAACCATTCATCACAGCAATAAGTTCAATCGAGATATCTTGGAAGCCAGCTGGTATGTAAACGCAGATGGATTCAGAATCAAGCATACGTTGATACAAATCATTATTTGGCTCAACTTCAAAATAACTCACACCTGAACGTACCGGAATTGCTGTTGGCACTTGCATCATATGTTGCAATGGCACAGCCGGTAATGCCGCCATGACTCGCTGTTCAACATCGACAGTATTGCCGACTTTAAAGCGCAGCGGTACATAAGAAATAATGTCATGTGTAGGCATCACACTACTTGAAACAGCTAAATACAGGCGAGAATCGCGAGTAATTTTGTCACTTTCAAGGCTGCCCACCCAGTAGGATTGACGGGTTTCTTTCAAGTTAATACTGATATATCGATTTGAAATAATCGTATCGAGCAACTCACGTAAAATCACATCTATTTGAGCAAAACTTTCTTGCAAATTATGATGTTGATACTGTGGGAGTTGATCTACTTCGTAAGCTGTCGAGAAGGTCAGTAACGAACCTGTCAGACGTAATAATTCAAAATATAAACGTTCAGGATGAATCAGTGGATATTGCAATAAATGGTTTAATGTTGCATGCGCAGTATTTAGCGCATTAACCAACCAAAACGACACAATATCGCCTGAACGGAATTCAATTAACTTTTGTTCATTTTCACGATTATTCGATTGAATGGTTTTAATTTTAGCTTTGATAATATTGAGCGTTCGTTTAAGCCCAGTAATCAGCGAATCACACGAACTAATATGTAATATTGGTGGGATAAATTGATAATCTAAAACAAAATTACCAGAGCTTTGGCGTTTGATGCGGCCTATTGGCATATAAAGAAAACCATCGAGATTGTGCTGTGGTTCTTGGCCTAATTCAAAGATTTTGAACTCTGCACGGCGGCGTAATAAAGTAATTTCCGCAGCCGTCGCATCTGTAAACAAATCATGAGTTTCAGTTAAATGTGAATAATAGCGACTCGATTGGGTATTTTCATCAAAATTGACGTTTCGTTTATTCGGTTGAACGATTGGTAATGCTAAATAAATTTGCATTTCACCGCGTAAATTTAATGAGTCGAGTAGTACAGGCTCAGGTAATAAATCTTGTGCAGGTGCTTGATAAATCTCGCCATCTTGCCAAATCATTTCAACTTTATTCAAAGCCAAAGTATTGGTACTGAGTTGTGATTCATCAAAAATTAAACTTTGAATACCATAAGCGAACGGTATCGTTGCACGAACCGTATGGTTTAAACGCTGTTCATGATAAGCATCTTGTAATTGAAAGTGTTGTGGGCGTAAAAATAATCCTTCGCCCCATAAAATTTTTTCTGCTTTAAACATTGTTTTTACCAGTCGCTATTCGATTCATTGCTTTGTTGCTGAACACCTAACATTTCTTGTACAGCTTCAAGAGGGTTTTCATCCTTAATCACATGAGTTAACCATTCATGCAGTGGCATTTGTGACCATTTAATGGTTTTTTGCAGCATATAACTGACAGGGCTATGCGGCTCATTCACTTGAAAATAGTCCGCAATATCTTGCAAGACTTTCATAGCTTGCTCACGGTTTTCAAGATGATTTTGCACTTGAGGTTTAAATTGCTGTGTATGCTGTTGTTGTATTATTTGCATATCATTCTGCACGGAAGTTACAGTGGAAAGTGTCTGGCTTTCAATTGGAGAATTTGATTGAACCTGTTCAGTGCTCGATGAATTGATAAAAGCATCTGCTTTATAGATTTTTTTTAAGCTCAAGTGAATCATTTCGATTTGAGAGTCAATGCCTGCAAAGCTTGGCGCATCTAAACCCATCAAATCATCAAGAGTCGTTTTTAAGTTTTCCCAATGGTTTAAAATATCTAAAAACTGTTGGTAATACTGGTATTGAATTGATTTTGACGTATTGAACAAGGCATGTTCAAACTGTTCCATACCATTAAAAGACTCTTCTTGATCATCATCTTCATGGTTGGATTTACGTCTTTGGTTTTGAACATGAAGTAGTCGATCATAGTCGGATAGGGAATAAGCTGCCGCGCCATGAACGATTGAAACTGATTTAATTAATGTTGGAATTTGATTAATTATCCCTTGTAATAAACCTAGACGTTGATCAAGGTCATCATCTTCAATTTCAGGATGAAGTTGTAGCCAAAAGTCTTGCAAACTTTTTTGTGTAAGTTCAATCCCTTTGGCAATCCCTTCAAAACCATGAATGTGAGTCCACGCTTCAAGCAACCAACCATATAAGCGAATATCTTTTGTATGTTCGCGAAGTAGATCTGACGATTTTTGGTGCACAAAGCCCCAATCTGCCTGTTTTGGTTCTGCGATCCAGTCGCCTTGATCCAAGAGCGGGTCATCTTGTGTTTTAGCTTTTTTAATTGCATGAAAATCATTTGAAAATGAAAAATCACTACCACAAGGTAAATCATCCGTAATCGGTTGCAATAAAGCGTCGAGCTCTAAACTCATATTCTACATCGTTCCTAACTTATGCTTCTAAGGTTTTAGTCTTTTTGCTGCTGCGTTTTTTCGCAGGTTTACTTTTAGGATCTAAAACATAAATAATTTCATCGTCTTTGACATCGATTTCAATGACTGATGGTATCTTTTGTTCACTCATCGCCATCAACAATTCAGTGGCTAAAGCAGGTAAGACCGTCGCATTTAAAATGTTGTCGACATTACGCGCACCACTATCGACCTCAGTACAGCGACTTAATAATAATTCGACTAAATCGTCGGTATAACGTGTTTGCGTACCATATTGTTTTTCAATACGCGCGGTGATTTTACCTAATTTATGCTGAATAATGCGTACGAGCAGATCATCGTGTAAAGGGAAATACGGCACAATACGCATACGACCTAAAAATGCCGGCTTAAATTGTTTATACAATGCTGGTTTTAATACATCTAAAAGTTCTTCTGCTGACGGCCATTCTTCTACTGGCTGATTTAAACAAGCCTGCATAATGGCACTAGAGCCGGCATTTGAAGTCAATAAGATCGTGGTATTTTTAAAATCAATTACACGACCTTCGCCATCTTCCAAAGTACCTTTATCGAATACTTGGTAGAATAGCTCTTGAACATCGCTGTGTGCTTTTTCAATCTCATCGAGCAAAACCACACTATATGGATTTCGGCGAACTGCTTCTGTCAGTACGCCGCCTTGGCCATAACCGACATAGCCCGGAGGAGCACCTTTTAAAGACGACACGGTATGTGCTTCTTGATACTCAGACATGTTAATGGTGATTAAATGTGACTCACCACCATATAACTCGTTTGCTAACGCAAGTGCTGTTTCGGTTTTACCCACACCACTTGGGCCAACCAGCATGAAAACGCCTTGAGGTTTATTTGGATCTTCCAATTTTGCCTTAGAGGTTTTAATGCCTTGTACCAGTTGATGCAATGCATAATCTTGACCCATCACACGTTGTTCTAACTGTGTTTCAAGCTTCAAAATTTGCTGAATTTCATCATTCACCATTTTTCCAACTGGGATACCGGTCCAGTCTGAAATGATTTCATTAATAATTTGTGCATTCACACGTTCAAAAACCAGCGGCGTTTGACCTTGTAACGTTGCCAATTGGTTACGAATATTGCTTAAAATTTCAATATTTTCTGGTTTTTGCTCGGACTCTTGTTCAAGCGTTTTAATCTGTTGAACGATTTCGAGTTCTTTTTTCCACTGTGTTTCAGTCGACTGAATCTCTTGTTCAAGCACGGATATTTGTGTTTTTACATTTTCAATGCGTTCGTGGTGAATAGGAATATTCTTATGTTCATTTTCAAGAATCACCAATTCAAGCTTCAAATTATGTAATTGAGCTTGAAGTTGATCCAATTTTACAGGTTGTGCATTTTGCGTTAAAGCTACACGTGCAGAAGCCGTATCTAAGACACTTATCGCTTTATCAGGTAATTGACGGCCAGTGATATAACGGTGTGATGCATGGACTGCAGTAACGATAGCTTCATCGTCAATTTGTAAATTGAAATGTTTTGCCATCACTGGAATCATGGCACGCAGCATATCGATTGCGACTTCTTCAGTCGGTTCTTCAACCTGAATTACTTGGAAGCGTCGGCTCAATGCGGCATCTTTTTCAAAATACTGCTTATATTCAGCCCAAGTGGTTGCGGCAATGGTTCTTAACTCACCACGCGCTAGTGCAGGTTTTA
This sequence comes from Acinetobacter sp. YH12251, assembly GCF_013417465.1. NCBI lineage: Bacteria > Pseudomonadati > Pseudomonadota > Gammaproteobacteria > Moraxellales > Moraxellaceae > Acinetobacter > Acinetobacter sp. YH12251. Next base: position 28,139 of record NZ_VPDZ01000018.1, read on the forward strand.
ATAGGTTTGCAGCATCATTTTGACCTGCTTGACCACCCGCACCAATCAACGTGTGTGCTTCATCAATAAATAAAATGATTGGATGTGCAGAGGCTTGAACTTCATGAATGACTTGTTTTAAGCGATTTTCGAATTCACCTTTAACACTGGCACCCGCTTGTAGTAAGCCCATATCTAAAGTATGAATGCTGACATTTTTTAAAGCATCTGGAACTTGGTTGGTTGCAATTTTTAATGCAAGACCTTCAACAACGGCCGTTTTACCAACACCAGGCTCACCCGTTAAAATCGGATTGTTTTGACGACGACGCATCAAAATATCGAGCATTAAGCGGATTTCAAACTCACGACCAATCACAGGATCTATGCCGCCATTTTTAGCTTTTTCAGTTAGATTAATGGTGTATTGGTCTAGAGCAGGTGTTTTAACTGGCGTTGTTGCATTCGTTTGTGCTGCTGATTTTTCATCTGGTGATGCAGTTGCTAAATCTTCATTTTCAATGCTCTTTAGGCAAAGATCTAAAAATTTATGTTTAATCGTATCGATAGGTAATAAATCGAACAGGGAAGAAGCTCTTGCTGCAATTTGGTATAAATCTGGCGCGGTAAGGAGCGCAACAAGTAAATGACCACTACGAATTTGTGGATTTTGTTCAGCAGAAGCTAATAACCAAGCTTGTTCAAGTAAGCGCACAATGGATTGGGCAAAAATCGGGGTGCGCATATTTCCTTTTGGAAGTTGAGCGATACTTTCTTTGAGGTCATCTGCCAAACCGTCTGCAGAAACTTTGTATTTTTCTAAGAGTATTTGAAGGTCATTTTTATTGTTATAGGTTAATAATTCGAGTAAAAAATGTTCAATTTCGATTTCATAATTTTGCTGTGAAATACATGTATTGGCTGACTTTTCGAGTGAAATGCGGGCGTGAGGTGAAAGTTTAGTAATTAAAACTTTTAAATTATTCATAAATAACTCATCAAATTTAGAATCCACAGTACGAAATTTTACAAGTTTGACTGTGATCTCTTTTTTCTTGCTATAAAAATAAAAACTTTAAAATCAACACCTTATATATTTTTAGTGTCTTGCTTTAGGCGATATAATACAGACTAAATAAAAAAAGGAAAAAGATTTTTTTATAAAATGAAACAAAAAAAAACAAATCGTCGACAAACTTTGGAGTATTTGGCACATTTTTGTATTGACTCTATGTGCTTATTTTTTGTTAAATCTGCAGCATATTTTTAATTTTGATAAATGAAGAGAAAACCCACGGGAAAATAAGTGGTGATTTCTCCACATATCCACATAAATTAAGTTTTAGCACGTAGAAATACAGAGGCAATTTTGAATAAATTTAGTGTTTTATTACCTATAATTTTAGCAGCTAGTTTAACACAAACCGTTTTTGCAAAAGATAAAGCGGCATCTGTGAAAAAATCCTGTTTAAAGGATTATCCACTGGCAGTAGGTGATACAGATCCAGAGATTATTGGTTTTTATAATCAGTTATGTGACAAAAAAAATAAGAAAAATGAGAACTTAAAAAATGAAATTTTTGTAGATATTGCCAAAAAATATCAAGCTAATGGTTACAATTTAAAAGCATTGCAAGCGGTCAATCTGCTGCGAGAAAAGAACTATCAGTCGCCTGAACTTACTGATGTCACTTTTTTAGCAGGTATCGCTATTTCTTATAATGCGCTAAATCATATGCGCAGTAATGAAAATCGTACTCTAGATGAACAGACCTATTCTCCTGCCAAAGTGTTGTCGGATAATATTCGTTATATTCAGCCGACGATTGATAAATCTACGTCTACTGCAGCAGATGTTCGTGAAAAAAGTACTGAATCTTCGAGCAATGTGAAATCTAAACAGACGATACCTACTAAAAAACGAACCAATACAGCGTCTACCAAGCCTAAACAAACGACTACAGCAGCAAGTAAAAAGAAAACCACCACGACAGCAAAACCGCAGACTACAGCGAAAAAACCTGCTACTGGTGGTTCACCTTTCGATACATTGAAGAATAAATAACAAGGAAAAGCACTCATGGCAAAACGTGAAAGTGTACAGAAAAAACTTCAACGAATTCGTCCTCCTCGTGTTCAATTGACTTACGATGTTGAAGTTGGCGACGGTAAAGAAATTAAAGAGTTACCATTCGTTGTTGGGGTGTTAGGTGATTTCTCTGCGGCATCTGAAGTAGAGAAAACTAAATTAAAAGACAAGAAATTCATTAATGTTGATTTAGATAATATTGATGAGGTAATGGAGTCTTTAGCGCCACGTGCTAATTTTCAAGTTGAGAATACCTTGACTGAAGACGGTGGAAAAATGTCGGTAGATCTTACATTTAAGAGCATGGCCGATTTCACTCCAGAGCAAGTTGTACAACAGGTTGATCCATTACAAAAGTTAGTTGCCGCGCGTGAGCGTCTGTCTGACTTGCGTAATAAAATTTCAAATAATGAACGCTTAGAAGATTTACTGGATGAAGTGTTACATAACACTGATCAAATTCGTAAGTTGAGTGTGGAGGCAGAAAATGAGTAATTTTAATACTGCAACTGCTGCAAACCTTGAAGCAACTGAAGAATATTCGCTTTTAGATTCAATTGTTGAACAAAGTCGTATTGCGCGTACAGATCAAGAACATGATCGTGCAAAAAGTCTGATCGGTGAACTTGCCAAAGAAGTCATGGCAGGTACCATCACCGTTTCGGACAATATGACTTTATCAATTGATAAGCGTATTGCTGAAATTGATGCGTTGATTTCATCTCAGTTAAGTAAAATCATGCACCATGCTGAATTTCAAAAAATTGAATCGACATGGCGTGGTTTGTATTATTTCTGCCAAGAAACACCTTCAAACTCTTTAACAAAAATTCGTATGTTAAATACGACGAAAAAAGAGCTGATTAAAGATTTCCAAGGTGCGACCGATTTTGACCAAAGCACATTGTTCAAAAAAATCTATGAAGAAGAATATGGATCATTCGGTGGTGCACCTTATGCAACACTGATTGGTGATTTTGAGTTTGACCGTACACCTTCTGATATGTATTTGCTTGAGCAAATTTCACATGTCGCGGCGGCTGCACACGCACCGTTTATTTCGGCTGCTAGCCCGAATATGTTGGGACTAGAGTCTTTTACTGATATTGATCGTCCGCGTGATGTATCTAAAATCTTTGAAACCGCTGAATATGTACAATGGCGTTCATTCCGTGAAAGTGATGATGCACGTTATGTTGCATTGACCATGCCACGTGTATTGGGTCGTTTGCCATATGATCCAAAAGAAGGTATTGCCACTGAAGGCTTTAACTTCGTTGAAGAAGTTTCGGGTGAAAACCATAATGAATATTTATGGATGAACGCGGCTTATGCCTTTGGTACGCGTTTAACCAATGCATTTGATATGCATGGTTGGTGTGCTGCGATTCGTGGTGTAGAAGGTGGTGGTTTAGTTGAAGGCTTGCCTGTCCATACGTTCAAAACCAATGATGGCGAAGTGGTCTTTAAATGCCCAACTGAAATTGCCATTACTGACCGTCGTGAAAAAGAACTGAGTGACCTTGGTTTTATTCCATTGGTACACTGCAAAAATACGGATTATGCAGCATTTTTCGGTGCGCAATCGACGCAAAAACCTAAAAAATATGACAGCGATACAGCAAATGCCAACTCTGCATTGTCTAGCCAGATCCAATACATCATGGCAGTTTCACGTATTGCACATTATTTAAAAGCAATGATGCGTGACAAAGTGGGTAGTTTTGCATCAGCGGGTAATGTTGAGACCTTCTTAAATGAATGGTTATCGCAATATGTATTACTCGATGATGGTGCATCTCAAGAAGCTAAAGCTCAGTATCCATTGCGTGAAGCTTCTGTAAAAGTTGTAGAAAATCCAGCTTTGCCTGGTCACTACAAATCTGTGGTTTTCTTAAGACCACATTTCCAGTTGGATGAGTTGTCTGTTTCATTACGACTTGTGACTGAGTTACCTCAGTCCTCAAATTAATTTTGGGTCAACACTATAATAACTTTAAATAAATAGGTATTCAGAACAATGAAAGATATATACATTCAATTTCGTGGTAAGTACAAAGTAGACGGCGAATCTCGTGATGCAGAGCACAAGAGTTGGTTAGAAGTTAACTCTTGGACGCATAACATCCGTCAACCTAAATCTGCGACTTCTTCAAGTGTGGGTGGTCACACCGCAGAACGTGTAGAACATTCTGACATGGTTTTTGTTAAAGATTTAGATGCGACAAGCCCTAAACTTTGGGAAGCATGTTCAGCAGGTTATACATTTGATGAAGTTCAAATTGATTTTTACCGTGCGAATGGCGACAAACGCATTAAATATCTTCAAATCAAACTGAAACATGTGTTGGTTTCTAGCGTGACACCAACTGTAAATGATGAAGGTGTTCCACACGAATCATTTGGTTTGAAATATGCTGCAGTAGAGTGGACATATAACCAACAAGATATTAACGGTACTGCGAAAGGTGCTGTTACTAAGAAGTGGTCATTATCTAACAACACTGCTTCATACGCAGCGTAATAGATGGATTCAGATAGAGGCTTACTTGGGTAGCCTCTATTTTCATTTTTTTTAATATTTATAAGAAGATATGAATCTCGATCAGCTTTATCCTTACGGTTTTAGAACGACATTATTTGACCGCTTATTACCAGCAGATGCTCAGCAGACTCAAGGTCTGTCTTTGCAAGAACTTCGTGAATCTGTTGCTTCGGATTTAGAGGATCTCCTCAATAGTCGGGTGGCAAAGTTAGATGAACTGATTGATGACTTTCCATTAGCAAAAAAGTCTATTTTGCAATTTGGTATTATCGATTTTGTGGGCTTATCGACAGCAAATCCATCGGATCGCGACAAAATTTGCCAGTCAATTGAGCAATCGATTGCTGCACATGAACCGCGTTTAAAACAGATTCGAGTCGAAATGCTCATGGATGGCCATAATATGGGGGCACTATGTTTAAGTATTCAGGCATATTTAAATATTCATCCTTTATACGAACCAGTTATCTTTGATGCCTTATTAAAACCAACAACACAACAATATGTTATTTCTCCAAGAGCTTAATGAAGTGGGTTATCTGTGATTGAAGAGCTGTTACCGTATTACGAAAAACAACTACAGGAATTTGGACAACAGTCCCGTGAGTTTGCCAGTAAATACCCCAAAATCGCCCAGCGTTTGTCTTTAAACCAAGAACAAATAGATGACCCGCATATTGAGCGTTTAATTCAAGCATTTTCTCTAATTTCTGCACGGATTGATAAAAAACTTGCAGATAGTTATGACGTTTTTACCCGTTCAATTTTTGAGGTGATGTTTCCTCAATATTTAAAACCATTTCCTGCATGTTCTGTGGTGAGCTTCGAAGATATAAATAAAATTAAGCAATTAACAGATCGACACGTTATTCCAAAGGCGACCAGTCTAAAAGCCAAAAGTACGCGCGGTGTTCAATGTGAATATCAGACGGTACAAGAAGTTACATTATTACCGATTCAATTAAAACAGCTCAATTTCAAAACTCATCCATCGGCACATATGCATTTAAATCAAAATGCTACATTGAGCTTAGGATTTGAAATTTTTTCGAATAAGCACGCTTTACTCAAAAATGAAACTTTGCCGATATTTTTAGACGCTATTTCTAATTTTCCTTTGCAGGTTTTAGATAGTATTTTTAAATCGACTACAAGTTTTTCGATTCGTGTGGGGCAGCACATTTTTGATATTGCCAATCCATTTGAAATTATGGGCTTTGATGAAGTTCAAAGTGTTCTACCTATCGATCAACATACACATCATGCATATCGTTTACTGATGGAATATTTTTGTGTTCCTGAAAAATTCAATTTTTTAAATCTAAATCTAGATTTCATTAAGTTTTTAAGTTTAGAACATAGTGAATTTGATGTTCAAATGCACTTTAAACTCAATTTAAATGATCAAGCAGCGATTCGAAATTATTCTGAATTAAATGCGGCAAATTTTAAATTGTTTGCTACACCAATTGTTAATCTTTTCAATAAACAAGCAGAGCCGCAAAAGATTAATCATAAGCGAATGGAATATCCATTGGTGACAGATGCACACCATCCTGAATATTTTCAAGCCTATAGCATTTTAAAAATGAATATGGTGCGTGAAAAAAGTAACCAAGATGAAGTGTATTATCCGGTACTGCCTTTTTTTGCAATGAGTCATTATCATCAGGATAAAGTGCAGTTTTTTTATAGTTTAAATCCGCAGCAGATGAAGAATAAACATCAGGAATTAAACTATTCAATCATATCTCGTGCTTTAGACCCACATAGCACTCAGTCCGATTTTATTAGTACTGAACTACTATGTAGTAATCGTGAGTTACCTTACGAAAGTTATAATAAAGATCAAAATGCATTAACTCTGAATGATAGTAATTTGGCCCGTCGTGCCCTGATGCTCAAACGACCGTCGTTACCGTATTATTTTGAGCAAAATAAACAAGAACAGTGGCGGGTCATTTCACATTTATCTTTGAATAATATGTCTTTAATGAAAGGCGATACGGTCTCTCATATTAAAGAACTTTTGGAATTGTATAATTTACCTAAATCGAAAGAAAACCAAATTATTATCGACTCCATAAAAAATATTCAGTTTTCTACCACACAGAAACTTGTAGATAGTAAACCGTTTCCATTATTTGTCAGAGGTTTAAAAGTACAGCTCGATATCGATGCGGATATATTTAGAGGGCATAGCCTGTATATATTTAGTCAATTGCTAGCCCATATCTTTAATTTAAAAGTCAATATGAACAGCTTTGTCGATGTCTCGGTTTTTGATGCAAATAGTCAACAGGAGTTATACCAATGCGTGCAGAACGTTGGTGGCAAGAAAGCTCTGTAATTGACGGACTTTTCCAAGAACCGAAAGCCTACGAGTTTGTTCAAGCTACTCGTTTGTTAAGACATGCACCTTATGGAGCGGCTCAAGTCCATTGGGCAAATAACTTTGAGTTTAATAGTTCACTTAATCTGAACTTCCCGAACACTGAAATTGAAAGTTTAGAGTTCAACGATGAGAAAGTTGAACTGACAAATTTAATGGTGGGTTTAACGGGTATTCAAGGTGCATTACCTTATAGCTATACCAATAAGATTAAGCTCAGCGGGCGACATCAGCGACACGAAACACAAAAGTTTTTAGGGCTGTTTAATCATAAATTAACAGCACATTATGTTGATGCCAGTTTAAATTATCATTTACCTATTCGTTATGAAATCGAGCAGGATAATCACTATCTTGATATTTTACATGCATTAAATGGTTATATCAGTAGCCAGCATGATCAGCCAGATTTAGATGATTATTTTGCTGAATTCTCAGGTTTAATGCAGGGGCAAAACAATACAGCTTATGCATTAAAAACCATGCTGAATTGTATCTTTAAGCAGAAATTTGATATTCGAGAATTTATCCCTGAAACTTTTGTATTTGAAGAAGATCAGAGAACATGTTTAGGTGGATCTCAGCCGAGCTTATTGGGGCTGAATACTTTTTGTGGTGAGAAGATTCAACAGATTGACGAAAAAATTGAAATCGTGATTGGACCTTTAAATCATGAAGATTATTTAACATTTTTACCGAATCAGGCACGCAGCCTAAAATTAAAACAAATGATTCAAACTTGGTGTAGTCCAACATTAATGGTGGATGTGCGCTTAATTTTACAAAAAGAAGAAATAAAACCGGTGTGTTTAAATTCTTTGAGCGGAATTGGTTTAGCTCAGGGAGCATTTTTACAGCCGAATAAACAGGTCGATAATACAGAAACCTGTTATGCCTTAATGGGGAATGCATAATAATGCTGAAATTAATAATTGGAACCTTTAGTACGCTTTTTGTTTTGTGTACTGCTTTCGTGATTTTTTACTGGCGAGATACAGGCTATGACCCGACGGCTTTCGATTTAGTCATATACTTTTTACTTCTTCCTTTAGCTTTATGTGCAATTATTTTGTCGCCTTATTTGCTTTACAAGGGCATTCAACATCAAAAAGAAAAAAAACTTGAAGCTGAAAAACGTGCAGAAGAACAAGCTGAGCAACAACAACTTGAGGCCATTGAACAAGCAAAACCGAAGCCTATTGATGTACAGCAATTTCGTTTAAATGTTTATTCATCAGCGGCTTGGCATAGTTTTGGTGAAAACGAACAAATTATCCAAGATATTCAACAATTCAAAAGTCCTGAACTCGATGATAAATTATTCAATGCATACGGTTTGCCTGTTCTTTCATTTCGAATCAAAGGTTTAGATGAACTCACTAATGAAGAAGCAGAGGATGAATATAGTGCCATCACCATGCGTGAAAAACGAATCCAGTCACTTATTCAGCAACAACTAGAGCAACACGTTGAAAGTCTATTTTTAATTGCTGAGCATCTGAAGCAATCAGCACTCTTTTATGATAGTGAATTGGCATATCAGTACCGTATGCATCCGGGTTGGGTGGATCCAGATTATACGCAAGATGAACATCCAGAACATTTGGCGAACAATGCACAGCAAGTTTCACGTTTAAATCGTTTAAATGTCCATATTTTGCTTGCTGATAATTTGATTCATCAATGGAATGATGATTATGCTCAAATTATTCAGCAGTATCTATCTGACGGATTTTCGATCATTCCCGAACAAATTCATATCGAGCCACATTTTATCGGCACTCAAGTCGCTTATTCAGAATGGTTAAGCATTTTAGAGATGATTTCAAAACAAAAGTTTGAAGTCAGTTTGATTCTAAATGCCGACTCTGAAATCGACCAAGAATGGATTGATGAAAAGATGTGGTTACAAGAAAAATACATTGCTGCAGAGTTTGCATCGAGTTGGTGTTTGGCTGCTTCAGACGTTCAAGTTCGAGGTTTAACTCCAAATAAAGTGCTACAAGTGGTGGCACATGAGCCTGAGTTGAAACGTAATTTAGAGCTTAAAGCACTGAATAATTTAGATCAGTATGATCAAGAACAACCCTTTTTATTGATGTTAGATGATGCAACTGATATGAAAGTGGTGAAAAAATTACAGCATAAATTTAATGAAACCGCGATTGAAACCTATCATTTTTTATATACAAAACAGAATCTTGGAAATACCCAGCAATTGGCAAAAATTTTTGGATTCATGTTGGGTATGCACTTGCCAGAAGAGTTAACTGCCATGATTTATAGCACAGACCAAGAATCGACATTTGCTTTTATTCAAGCATTTTCAGTAGAAGATGAACTTGAACAAGAAACTGTTTAATTAGAATTAAGACGAAATTGAGAACATTGTGAACACACTATTTTATACGATCCTCGGTTATGTTTGGCAGTACGTCACCAATCCTAAAGCGATGGTGGCTTTGTCATTTTTTGTGGCCATTGTGGCTATGCATAATTCGATTCCACAAAAGACTTTTTACATTGTGGTTGCTGTTTATATTCTCGGATTAATTCTGTGGGGTATTTATGAATTAGTGCAGCATTATCGTCATAAACAGCAAGGCGAAGAGCTGGCTGAGGCGATTGCCAAAGATAATGAAGCTGAATACGGCAAACAAAAGAATAAAGAAGAACTTGCGCTGATCAATCAGCAAATGAAAGACTCGATTCAACTTATCCGTAAATCAAAACTCGGCGACAAAAAGGGTAATGCAGCGCTATATGAATTACCTTGGTACATGGTGATTGGTAACCCAGCAGCGGGTAAAAGTTCAGCGATTTATAATTCTGGTCTTAGATTTCCATTTGAAGAAACTCATCAGAAAATGGTGTCGGCAGGTCTAAGTGGTACTCGTAACTGCGATTGGTTTTTCTCTACAGATGGTGTGTTACTCGATACCGCAGGTCGATATTCAGTTTATGCTGAAGACCATTCAGAATGGTTAGGCTTTTTAAATATTCTAAAGAAAAACCGTTCTAAAGCACCAATTAACGGTTTAATCGTGATTGTTTCTGTGGCGGAGCTTGTTAGTCAAAGTCCTGAAAAATCAATCAAATTAGCCAAAAACTTACGCGCACGTATACAGGATTTGACGGAACGTTTAGAAATTTTTGCACCAGTCTATATCGTTTTTTCAAAAATGGATTTGATTGCCGGCTTTACTGAATTTTTTGATTGTTATGATAAGGATGAATTTGATCAAGTTTGGGGTGCAACACTACCTTATGATCCAGACTCATCTGAGCATGCCGTTGAGATGTTCGAAAAGCATTATTCAATTTTATACGATGGTTTGAAGAGCGTCAGTACTACGCACTTGAGTCGTCGTCATTCGCAAAATATTTCTCCAAGTGTAATGACATTTCCACTTGAGTTTAAAAGTTTAAAGCCAGTGCTCAAAACTTTTATTGGTACGTTGTTTCAAGACAACCCTTATCAGTTTAAACCGGTATTCCGTGGGTTCTATTTCACCAGTGCGTTGCAAGAAGGTGTGATTGAAAGTCCAATGACGGAGCAAATCGCTGAAGACTTTCATTTGGTGAAAAGTACGGATAGTGAGTTTGGCATTCCTACGAATTCTGTTTCGCAAGACCATGGTTATTTCTTAAAAGGACTCTTTTCAACCGTCATTTTAAAAGATAAAAATCTAGTTAAACAACATATCAATCCTGCACGTAAACGTCAGCGCTTTATGGCATTTATTGCTGCATTGTTATTGGTTGCTGTGGTGCTTGGGTTATGGGTTTGGTCGTATCGTAATAACCAACAACTCGTGGCGGAAGTTCAAGCTGACTTAGACAAAGTTGTGCAAATGGAAAGCCGTAGCGGAAGTGAGCTTTCGACTCAATTAGATGCATTGCTGATATTACAAGGGCATTTACAGCAGCTCGATCACTTTGATGAAGATCGTCCTTTGAAATATAGCTTTGGTTTATACCAAGGGAATAAAATTCGTGAAAAACTCAAAGTTGAGTATTTACGAGGTATTCAACAAATTGTATTAGCACCATCTCAGCAAAATATGGCGCAGTACTTACAACGTGTCAAAGCCAATGAAGCGACGTTGAAAGAAAATCACGTCAATGTGCAAATTACTCAAGCGGTGAAATCAAATCAGCCCTATTTAGAACCATCGGATACTAACCCTCAGGATGCATATAATGCACTGAAGGCGTATTTGATGATGAGCAATCATAAATATATGGAATCGAGCCATTTGAGTGACCAGGTTACTCGTTTCTGGCGTTCGTGGTTAGATTCAAATCGTGGTCAAATGCCACGTGGGGAAATGATTCAAAAAGCCGAACAAGTTTTATCTTATGCGATGACTTTAGCTGCTGATCCTGCGTTTCCGCAAATGGAATCTGATCCTTTATTGGTAGATCAAACACGTCAATTATTGACGGCTGTTACCATGGGTATTCCTGCACGTGACCGCGTTTATAATGAAATTAAAATGCGTGGTTCGGTACGTTTCCCTGCGGTGACAGTGAAGCAAATATTAGGTGAAACAGGCCAAAACAGCATGTTGGGTAGTTACGCCTTGCCGGGTATCTTTACTTACCAAGCTTGGAATGATTATGTAAAAGATGCGATTAACCAAGCTGCGAATAATCCGACGGATACTCAAGATTGGGTACTCAATACCAATCGTTCTGATGACCTGACGTTTAGTGGTAGTCCAGATCAGATCAGTAAACAGCTAACCGAACTTTATAAGCAGGAATATATCGCTGAATGGCGTAAATTTTTAAATGCTGTGCATTATGGAAAAGGTGCAGATGTCGCTCAGCAGTCACGTTTTATCGATATTTTAGGTGAACCTGAGAATTCGCCAATTCGTAAAGTGGTGGACCGTATTGCGAAAGAAACCAGTTGGGATAATCCAATTGTTCAAGCAGAACTGGCTGCGCCTCAGAAAGGTTTTATTGCGTGGTTTAAACGTAAAGTCCTCAGCCGTGATGATGCGCAGCAGGCACAGCAAGTTGCTTCTAAAGCCGGTCAAGGTGTTATTGCAAAAGAATTTGATGTGTTCTATCAACTAGTTCGTAAGCGTGATGATCAGCAAAACAAATCTATTTTAGATGAATACATGCTGTCTTTGAGTCAAGTACGTAGTAAGTTCAATGATTTGAAGAGTGGCGGTGACATGGGGCCTGCAAGCATGACATTGGTGAAACAAACCATCAATGATCAAAGCTCTGTCTTTAATAGCACGCAAAAATTTGTGGATGAAAAAATGTCTGTCGGTCTGAATGAATTAGATCAGCAGTTGATTCAAAAACTCTTTATGCAGCCAGTGACCCAGTCATTTGAGGTTCTTTTGATCCCAGCTCAAAACGAAATTAATAAGTTGTGGGCAATGCAGGCGTATCAACCATTTACAACTAATCTTGCGCCTAAATATCCATTTAATAGCAATGCAACTTTACAAGCGAACAGTAATGAAATTAGCCAAATTTTTGGTGAAAACGGAAGTATCGCTCGTTTTGTAAAAGAATATTTGGATCCATTGGTGATTCGTCGTGGCTATACCTTAACCACGAAAACATGGAAAGATTTGGGCATTGGTTTAAATCCACAATTCGTAGCGAATTTCCAACGCTATGTTGCGCCAAGTAATGGCGTTGCTACAGGGGAATTGAGTCAAGCAGCACCTGCGGCAACCAATCAATCGAACTTCCAGTTCTTCCCATTAGAAAATACACAGTTGCTTTCATATACCATTGATATTGATGGTCAGCGTATGGTGTATGAAAACGGTGTTCAGCAATGGGTGAACTTTGTTTGGCCAAATAAAGGGGCAATTCCGGGTGCACGTATTACCGCGATTGACTTGGAAGGTCAAACGCATACGATTTTTGATGAGCCGGGTGAATATGGTATTAACCGATTGGTTGAAGGCGCTCAGCGTACACAAAATGGTAATTCATTTGAAATGGTGTGGCGTAGCAAACAAAATCCAAAAGTGTTTGTTAAAGTGAATTTCCGTTTAATTAGTGGTAACGCATCTGGCCCAACTACAGGTTCAGGCTATTCAGGTATGACTCTTGTTGATCAAGTGGTGACGAATAAAGGTGTTCGTGTCGTCGCAGCGCAAACGATGCCTGCAGGACAAGCGCCTGTAGCGCCAGCGACTTCACCGATGAGTGTTGTACAAGGAACAGCAACACCATGATGATGAATTTAAAAATGAGAGCGGTGGCATTCGTGCAAAAGAACAAGGAGTGTGACGATGTATGAAGTGAGAACGACACCGCTGTATTATGGAAAATGTCCAGCTCGTGGTGACTTCTTAAAGAGCCGTGAACAATATTCACTGATTCAGTTAATCGATCAGTGGATCACGGAGGCGCTTGAGTTCGCTATGCGTTCAGACAATTTTAATGCAGCGTATAACTCACTGCCTTCATTAGATTTCTTTATTGCCAGTCCAAAAGATAAGCGTTTTTTGGTTGCCAATTTGATTAGTAGTGAAGACAGTTCAAAGCGTCAATTTCCAATGGTGCTCGCTCATCTGCTAGAAATCGATGATCCTTTCGATAATATTTTGTATGCACCTTATCGTTATAAACAAACCTTAATTGACTTATATCAGCGTAACCGAGTGATGCGTTCTATTCGCGATCCCGATATTTTGCTCGATAAATTAGGTAAATTGAATAACGAAATCCAAGTGTTCGGGACAGAAGAAACCTCTTCTTTTTATGAGCACCATACGTTGCATTCATTTGCACGTTTATTGAATTTTACGCCTTATCAGTTGGCGCAAAGCATGATTGGTCTCGGTTTGCTGCTACAACCGATTATTCATCAGGGCACGTCTCGGTTGAATAAAGTGTTGATTTTACCAATTAATAATATTAGTTACTGCTATGAAATCGCGGCTTTTTGGGTCAATTTAATTAGTCGTTTTGTCGAAAACCAAGATGCTGAGTTACTCATTGGCATCCTACACAGTGATTCACCTGTTTTACTATTTGGTTTTCAAGGTGCTGATATTACTGCACTCAGTGATGTTTTTACCCAAAATATGCAAAGTGATCATTGGGTTTCCCTGATCGATGCCAGTTGGATTGATCCTTATCTTGAACAAAATGCAGGCTTAGCCGTTTTGGAACAGTCTTTGAGTGAGCGTCAGATCAGCCTTATTCATGGCATTAAACTTTTTAGACAGACTTTTATAGAAGAATAATGATGCAAAGAATCTTACCAATGTTGCCCAAATTTCTTGCGAGTGTGTGCATTTTAGGCTGTTCGGCTTTGCTCTGGGCAGAGCCTATTGTGATTGAAGGCGCTGTACCGAATGAAGCAACCAAGCAAGAAATATTAAATAAAGCCTATTTGACTTATGGTCAGGCAAATGTGGTTGATAAAATTCAGGTTCGAGCGGTTACTGCACCCAATGGTTGGGGCAATAGCGTAAGCCAGATGATTAATGATGACTTAAAGAAAGTAAAACAGGGGAAACTCTCTGTACGCGGAACGCAAGTCGATTTAAGTGGAAAGATGTCAAATCAAGATGATATCCAACCCACGACCACCAAGTTTCAGTCTTTGGTCACAGCACCTTTTCGTTTCAATGCACAGCTTTCTGTCAATCAGGCTGAACAGGCCATTATTGATGCAGCTTTACGTAATCGTATTATTGAGTTTGAATCTGGAAGCGCGATTTTAGCGCCATCTGGGGTACAGATCTTAGATGAAATGGTTGTCGCACTGAACCGCGTCGGTGGGAAAAAAGTACGAATTATTGGTCACACAGACAGTTCGGGCAATCCTGAGAAAAACTTAAGTTTAAGCCAAGATCGTGCTAATGCGGTTAAAAACTACCTGATTTCAAAAAATATTGCGGCGGCGAATTTAAGTACTGAAGGGATGGGATCAAATAAGCCTGTAGCAGACAATGCTACGCCTGAAGGTCGTAAGAAAAACCGTCGTATTGAGTTTGAAGTACTGTAACTATGTTAACTTAACTACAACGGCTAATACTATGAATGAACCCAGTGTATCTAGACTGGGTTTTTTTATGCCAATTGACTCAGTCGATTATTTGATAACTGAAAACGACATTTTTTAAAGCAGCAGTGTTATAACTAAATAAGACTATATTTTGAATAAAGCTTTAATTTTTGCATTTTATACCACTAAAGCATTCATATTTTGAGCAATAAAACAGTGGATTCTAAAATCAATTAAGGTTAAAACATAAGAATCAGTTTTGGATATGCGTTTCATATCTACTGCTTTCAACCTTGTCGATGAAGAATAATCACTTTTGACATGGTGCAAAGTTTTAAAAAATCTGCAGGACAGTGTGGAAAAACAACAACTCAATATGGATGAATGTGGGAGCAAAGAATGCTTGGTAATATGATGTTTAAACCGCTTTTGATTAGTAGCATGATTGAACATGCGGGTCGCTATCATGCGGATAGTTTAGTCATTTCAAAAAATACAGACACGACGATTACGAAAACCACTTGGGGTGATGTCCATAAAAATTCAAAACGATTTGCTAATGTTCTTGCATCTCTCGGTTTAAATTTAGGGGATCGTGTTGCGACCATCGCTTGGAATAACCACCGTCATTTAGAGTCTTGGTACGCTATTTCAGGTAGCGGCTATGTTTGTCACACCATTAATCCGCGTTTATTTCCAGAACAATTAATTTTTATCATCAATGATGCCGCAGACCGCGTCATGTTATTTGATAAAACCTTTTTGCCTTTAATCAAAGCAGTAAAACCACTATTAAAATCTGTTGAACATTTTATTTGTTTAGATGCACCAGATGCAGCGATTGTCGAAGCGGTGCCAGAAGTTAAATTTTATGATGAACTCATCGCGGCGCAATCTGCAGACTATACATGGCCAGAATTAGATGAATTATCGGCTAGTTCGTTATGTTATACCTCGGGTACCACAGGCAATCCGAAAGGCGTGTTGTATAGTCATCGTTCAACAGTCTTACACAGTTATGCGATTTGTATGCCGGATTCATTAAATATCTCAGCGCGAGATATTATGATGCCCGTTGTGCCGATGTTCCATGTCAACGCATGGGGTACGCCATATGCTGCGGCAATGGTGGGATGTACTTTAGTGCTGCCAGGCCCAGGTTTAGATGGAGCAAGCCTGACGCAAATGATTGATGACTATAAAGTATCCGTTGCATTGGGTGTTCCAACGATTTGGCAGGGTTTGATTAATGCTGCGCAACAAGCGGGTAGTCAGCTTGAAAGTTTAGTGCGTAATGTGGTTGGTGGATCTGCTTGTCCTCCTGCGATGTTAAAAGTGTTTAAAGAACAATTTAACTGTGAAACGATTCATGCTTGGGGAATGACCGAAACCAGTCCATTAGGTTCTTCAAACCAATTTAAAGCCAAACATTTGTTATTATCTGAAGAAGAACAATTACAAGTACGATTGTCACAAGGTCGTCCACCATTTGGGGTCGATTTACGTATTACCGATGAAGAAAACGGTACACACGAAGTTGCACGTGATGGCGAAACGACGGGTAATTTACAGATCCAAGGGCATTGGATTATTGGCAATTACTTTGGCAAAACAGAATCTGCATTAACCTCAGATGGTTGGTTTGATACCGGGGATATTGCAACCCTGAACGAAGATGGTTTCTTAAAAATTAGTGACCGTTCAAAAGATTTGATCAAATCGGGCGGTGAATGGATTTCTTCCGTTGAGTTAGAAAATTTAGCTATGGGACATCCTAAAATTGCAATGGCGGCAGTGATTGCAGCAACCCATCCAAAATGGGATGAGCGTCCTGTATTGATTGCAATTAAAAAGCCAGATGTCGATTTATCTGATACAGAAATTTTGGATTATTATGCAGATAAAGTTGCTAAATGGCAGGTGCCAGATAAAGTGATTTTTGTGGATGCTATTCCTTTGAGCGGAACAGGGAAAATGTTAAAAAAAGATCTACGTGAGCAATTTGGTGCTGTATTACTAGAAAGCTAACTTAATATAAGTCACTAACTAAATGTTGGTAAGGAGCAAAACGCAAAGGTAACATGCCTTTGCGTTTTTTTATAAAAACTTACCTTTCGATACATACCATATGCTTAATATGAGGTTTTTAAATAAATTTTTTTCAACGAATCCATAACCAAGTTCAATGAATAATCTAGCCGTGTTGGGTCGCATTCAATTCAATAAAAGCGTAAATTGATGAGGTATCCACCGTTAAACCACCTTTCTTATGTTTCCAGTTTGGATCTTATTCACTTTAATGGCTGCTTTTATGCAGTCATGGCGCAATGCATTTCAAAAACAACTCAGTACCACTGTTGATGTGTATGGTGTTACCCTTGCTCGGTTTATTTTTGGGCTCCCATTTGCCTGCATTTATTTATTTGTGCTGTACCAACAACAGCCTGTGACTCAGGTGACCACATTTACACCTATGTTTTGGGTCTATGTGGTGATTGCAGGACTAAGTCAAATTTTAGCGACGATGTTAATGGTCTTGCTTTTTAAGCAAAAGAATTATGCCATTGGTGTTGGTTTAGCGAAAAGTGAAGCCATCTTTGCGGCCATAGTGGGGGTGATTTTCTTAAGTGAACATTTAAGTTTATTTGGTTGGATTGGTGTTTTGGTTGGTGGCATAGCCGTTTTTCTTTTAAGCAAAGGTTCTCAACGACAAAAATTATCTCTACCTACGTTATGCATCGGTGTAGGGAGTGGATTAAGTTTTGCCATTACCTCTTTATTGGTTCGTGAAGCCAGTTTAGAGCTAAGTGATTTACCGACTTTGCATCGTGCGGCGTGGGTATTGTTGAGTGTAATTGGCTTTCAATGTGTGATTATGCTGCTGTACCTCAGTCTATTTAGCCGCAAAACGCTCATTGCCATGTGGGAGAGAGTCGGTCTGACCTTTCGCGTTAGTGTCTGTAGCTTTCTAGCATCGTTGGGCTGGTTTACTGCCATGAGCATGCAAACGGTTGCGATTGTTAAAACCCTAGGTCAAATCGAAATATTATTTAGTCTATTAATCTCTGCCTTTTTCTTTAAGGAAAAACTCGCAAGAACTGATCATTGGGGTTTAGCCTTAGTGGTGATTGCGGCCATTATGGTGATTTGGGCTTAATGTGTGCTTTAAACATTCATGAAAGCAAATAGAGGCCGAATTTAAGTCAGTTTTTCGAATATATTTTTAATTAAAATATGGGAAAAATTAATGTTTACTAAGATATTTATCATGGAATTGTTTATGATTTAAAAGATGATTAAACTTTGAACATGATTGAAAATGCTCAAGTTGTTCAATTTATATATTTATTTTTCTAATTTTAGCGTTAAATTTATTTTAATTATTTTTTATTTATATTGCCAAAATAAACAATGTATTGATGGGAGGGCTTAAATTTGGAAATACTCATACAAACATTATCCTTCCCAGCATTGTTAACGATTTTAGCTTCGGCTTTAGGCTGTGGATTGCTCATCGGTTTGGAGCGTCAACGTAACAACAATTTAGACAGTGAACAGAGCTTTGCCGGTTTACGCTCATTTACCATTTGTGCATTGTTAGGAGCACTGTGTTTTTTAATCCATTTAGCTGTTGGTGTGCTCGGTGCAATTGTCGTCAGTATGTTTAGCTATTATGGATTAAGCCAACAAAAACAAGATATTGGAACAACCACAGAACTTGCTTTTGTCATGACTTATTTGATCGGTGCCGCTTGTGTTTTTAATATTCCACTTGCTGCGTGTTTGGCTGTCGTGCTGACCCTCATATTAGTTGGAAAAAAAGGCTTACATCATTTTGCAGCACATTGGATCAAAGACTATGAGTTAAGAGATGGTGTATTTTTACTGGCATTGATCCTAATTGCCTTACCTTTAACGCCGAATCAAGCCTATTGGGGTTCAGTATTAAATCCCTATGTGATTTTAAAATTACTGATATTGATCTTGGTGGTGCAGTCATTAGCACACATTTCCAAGCGGCTATTATCCTCTGATAAAGCCATTATTTTATCGGCCTTGGCATCAGGTTTTGTGTCGAGCACCGCAACGATCGCTAGCTTAGGTATGGAAGTACGAGCAGGAAAAGCCAGTGCCAAAAGTAATGCAGGGGCAGGACTTTTTTCATGTGTTGCGACATTGGTTCAACTTTTGATCATTGTCCTTGGGGTGAGTTTTGCTTGGTTTAAAATATTAGTTATACCAAGTATCGTCGGCATCTTGATATTGGTCCTTGCTGCGCTATATCTGATTTATGGCTCATCTCAAGTTCAGCATAATAAAGAGTCAGAACCCGAAATGCTTCATGTAGAGGCGAATGAACCAGCACAGTTAGAAAAGACCGATAGTCGAATGTTTAGCTTAAAACAGGCGGCAACCATTGCCATCACGCTCACTTTGATCCAAGCACTTGTTTATGGATTAAATCTCGCTTTAGGTGATAAAGGCTTAATTTTAGGGACATTATTAGCATCACTCTTTGAAGTCCATGCAGCTATGGCAACCGTTGTGATGCAAGGTAATATCGATAATTTGACACTGGTTTCTGCTGTGGTGATTGGATTATCAGCCCATGCAATTTCAAAATGTGTGAATGCATTTCTCACAGGTGGATGGAAATATTTTCTATATTTTGCACCAACACAGTTACTTCACATGCTGTGCCTAATCGCGGTTTTGTTATTCAGTTTAAGATAATCAGAGGCAATTAACTGCGCCATATTATTCATGACGCAATTGCATTAATTTGGCTTTTATTTGTGGCCAGCTGGTTGAAATCCAACATACCAGCGAACCGAATGTCACTAAAATGGCACCATGCCAAAAACTTAAACTCAGTGGTGTCTGTAAAATAAACATTGAAATTAATGAAGAAAAAATCGGACTAAAATACGATAAGGTCACCAATATCGTAATATTGCCTTTTATAATACCTACATTCCACGCTGCATAACCCAATGCAGTCACGATGGACACGGTCAACATATACATACCGGTATGTAAGTCTACGGCAGGCATTCGCGGAATACCGTGAAATATCAACATTTTTAGCCATAGCATAATCGTGATCACGACGAAAAAGAATGAAATAGGGTTATGTCCAAGACTGTATTTACGTGTAATCACACAGTAGAGTGACCATAAACTCGCTCCCATAAAAGCAAGAAAATAGCTTAATGGATTAGACTGAATGTTCGTAAAGACTGTAGACCAGTTAAAACTTCCATTACCCGTTTGGATCAAAATGATGCCACCCAAACAAATGGCTAAACCAATGATTACGAAAAAGTTAAATTTTAATTCTTTAAATAAGATTAACGCGGCAATTGTCAGACTTGGCCATAAATAATTGACTAAACTGATTTCAATCGCTTGTTGAGCAGTTTGAGCCAAAGCAATGGCATACGAAAAACACAACTCATAAATCACAAATAGAATAGTGGCGTATATCAAAAATTGGCGCGGAACCAGTTTAAGGTTTGGAATTTTAAATAAGAGCAATAGAATAATTGCGCTCAAGGTATACATAAAGAGCACAGCAAGATCAGGGCCAATACTGAAACTAATTTTCTTAAGTAAACCAACAATAGAAGACCATTGTAAGATTGCACTGAATCCAATCAGCGTTGCAAGATTTTTGGACATGATTGCTCGAAGATTTCGCAAATGGCGAATGAATTTTTAATTTTTATTATAGTCTTTATTCAGTCGTTTAGTATAAGCGTGAAATTATCAAACTCTATTTAATTAAAAATATTTAGAGCTCGTCGTACGTCAAGAGCAGCATGGCGATGAACTAGGTTTAGGTTCTGGTTTAGTAACACAAGATTTAAAACTTGGACAATGTATTCATGCCTATATTCGTGCGAATCCAAATTTTGACTTAGCAGAGGGCGTTAAGTCGGCAATTATGATTGGCAATGGCTCAGGAATGGCGGGTTTGCTTTCACATCTTAAGCAACGTGTCGCAACAGAGCACTATCAAAACTGGTTAATTTATGGTGAGCGTCAACAAGCTTTCGATGCAATTTTTGCTGATGAACTGCATGAATTACAAAACCAAGGTAAAATTGCAGAAATCGATCGGGTATTTTCTCGTGATGGATTTGCTGAAAAGTATGTGCAAGATGTCCTAGTTGTAAAAAAGCTGAATTGATTGATTGGCTAGAGCAAGGGGCTTGTCTCTATATCTGCGGCAGTTTGAATATGGCTAAAGCGGTAGATGCCACTTTGCAAGAGATACTGGGCATTGAACAATTGCATACACTGCGTAAAGCAGGTCGTTACCGCCGTGATGTGTATTAAATATTTGATGGCTATTCAATAAATAAAGTAAAAAAATCCTCCAAACGTGGAGGATTTTTTATGTTTCTGAATTCATTCAGCGTTTATACCTCACATATATTTTAAAATTGTGATGAAAATATATGAATGAGAATTGCATATTGGATGTACAACATCTATTTTAAATTTAGCTGAAGTAACTTTTAAACGTATTGAAAAATAACAGCTAAAAGCGATAATTCATTAAATGACTCTTTTAAGAAAGTTTATTTTCTTTGACGGAGGAAGTTTAAGGATTACTTTTATAAAGAGAACAACATGCTAAAAATGATCATACGCCCAGCCTGTGTAGAGGATGTTGATGGAATCGCGGCAGTCATTGAACCATTTGTCGATGATGTTATTTGCAGTGAAGAAGGTCGTGAGCGCTTTAAGCCCCACATGCTCAAACATATTTTTGAGCGTGATTTAATCCATTATTTTGTTGCTGAAATAAATCAAGAAATCGTTGGCAATGTAGCTTATGTGCATCCTGCACATCTCATGCATTTTTTCTTGAAACCTGAATATCATGGCCAAGGTTTTGGACGTCAAATGTGGGAGTTTATAGAAAGCGAAATAATGCAGCATGAGCCTGAGCATATTACGGTAAATTCGAGTTTCTATGCTTTAGAAATTTATAAAAAATTTGGCTTTGAGATTGTAGGTGAATTAACTCAGCAATGGGGAATTCACTACATACCTATGAGAAAGCAGGTAACTAAACCTATAAAACATTGAAAAATATTAAATCTTATTTAAAAATCATTAAATAAAAATTAATTTTCCAGAGCATGATGAGATAGTTTTACAAAGACATTTCATCATGACGCTTTAAATTTATTAATAATTAAGTATAGACTTCTTTCATAATTCATTTTTTGCTCAGCTCTAAATTATAGATTCCCGCAATTAAATTGAATATTAAGCCCAGTCTTTTTCCTCGATTACGATATCGCTCGGCAAGGATTTTGAAAGTTTTTAAATTACCAAATACATGCTCAACCCCAATTCTTCTTTTGTTGATTTCTTGATTATAGATTTTTAGTTCAGGATCCAATTTACAGCGCTTTTTTGCTTTTAATGGCAACAAGCTATTTGGATACATTGCATAAATCCCTTGATAGCCTTTATCTGCAAGGATAAAGGCACCTGCCGGAATCTGATGTAAGTTTCGTTTGAAGAGTTCGAAATCATGTACAGCACCACGATCAGTGCATAAACTCATAATTTGCTGAGTTCTATAATGAATGATGGCCTGGACTTTGAAAGTATGTGCCTTCTTTTTGCCACTATAGCTTTTCTTCTGTTTTTTTAGGTCTTTGTATTGGAATTTCTGTGGCATCAACAATCACCACGTTCCAGTCGATGCCTTCGCCCTCAGGCAAATGCTTCGGTAAATTAAATAAATTGGACTTGATCAGGCAGTCCTCTACATGACGGACAATTCTTGAAGCAGTCGGCTCTGACACACCATAACTTGTTGCAACATGGAACAAGGTTCGGTATTCGCGCCAATAACTTAAGCACAGAAGGATTTGATCTTCTATGCTCAATTTAGTTGGTCTACCTTTAGCAGGAACATGCATTTTCAGTTGTTCAACCATTAAATCAAATGTTGACCATGATATGCCGGTGTATCGCTTAAACTGTGTTTCAGAAAGCATCTTTGAATCGATATATTTCATCTGCAGATTATGCATGAATATTTAAAATTCTTCGGTACAAATAATCAGCAAGAGACTGTTCGTTTTTTGATTTATGAAAGAGGCTTAGTGATTAGTAATGATTTAATTGAATTAGAGTAGGGGGAAGAATGGATAGTGGAGACTACCCATTCTTGGAGAATGATTAAGCGCTTACGCGGCGACGCTCAATTTCAGTCGTAGGTGCAGTAGTAGTTTCTTTTACAAGTTCAATATTGAACTGAATATGTTTAAATGGCTTATCTACACCGCGACATGCAATTTCTGCTTCATCGGTCACGTCAACAGCAGTTGCGACCAGACCATCACGTGTAGCGAATGCAAAGTCGTCCCAAAGATATTCATCACCTTCAATATTAAATTGAGTTGTTAATTTTCGATATCCAGGTGCAGATACGAAATAATGAACATGAGAAGGGCGATTACCGTGTCGACCTAGTTTATTCAACACAAATTGGGTGGTCCCTTCTGGAGGGCAACCATAACCGACTGGCATAGTCGTTTGAGCGACATATTTACCATCTTGATCAGTAAAAATTGTACGACGGAGATTAAACTCTGATTGAGACTTATCAAAGAAGGAATAATTCCCTAAGCTGTTGGCATGCCATACTTCAACTTTGGCGCCTTCAATAATATTTCCCTCAGCATCCGTTACGGTACCTTCAATAAATAAGGTGTCGACTGTATCTAGTTCTGATCCATCGTCCATACGTGCGAAGCCTACAGATTCAGGTGCCCCAGCAACGTATAGAGGACCTTCAATTGTACGTGGTGTACCCCCAGTAATACCGGCTTTTGCATCAGCTTCATCCGCACGAAGGTCTAAGAAATGTTCTAAGCCTAGACCTGCAGCAAGAAGTCCAAGTTCATTGGCTTGGCCAGCATCTGTAAAATATTCAAGACCTTTCCAAACTTCTGATTGAGATAAGTCTAGATCTTCAATTGCTTTAAATAGATCTGAAACCAAACGAACAACAACTTGCTGTACACGTGCATCTACAGATCCAGTTGCAGTGTCTACGTTCATTTTTTTAACTAAAGCATCGATTTCTTGATGGTTCATGCTACTTACTCCTTAAGTATTTTTTGTTAATTAGGACAATTCTTACTTTTGAAAAAAATCTTGTCCTAGTCCTTCTTGCTAACTGTTTTTCGTGTTTATAAATTGATCTCAAAATTTTGAAATAAATTAAGTATCATCATCTCGAATTGAAGATGGATGACGATTTAATGCCATGACTTCAATCTTCATAAACGGATAAAGTGGCAAACCTTGTAAAAGGTTATGTAGCTCTTCATTAGTTTCGACATCAAAAATACTGATATTCGAGTACTGACCTGTAACTCGCCAAATATGACGCCATTTGCCTTGGCGTTGCAGCTCTTGTGAGTATACTTTTTCATTAGCTTTAATTTCGTTAACTTGTGCTTCAGGCAAGTCACGAGGAATATTTACATCCATTCGTACATGAAACAGCATATTCCACTCCTTAATCCGTTACAGTGTCGCTTATTTGCGGCGAAGGTTATCGATTTTGTCTTCATCCATTTCAATGCCGAGTCCTGTGCCTTGAGGCAGGTGTAATGCAAAGTCATGGTATTGCAATGGTGTTTTCAGAATTTCTTCAGTGAGCAGTAATGGGCCAAACAGTTCGGTACCAAATGCCAGATTTTCAAAGGTCGAGAACAGGTGAGCAGAAGCAATCGTTCCTACACAACCTTCTAGCATGGTGCCGCCATACAGGTCGATCCCTGCAAGGTTAGCCACAGTGGCTACATCACGGCCTTCAAGCAAACCACCCGATTGCGCCACTTTGACTGCAAATACCGATGCTGCATTGGTACGTGCCAGTTTATAAGCACTACTTGGCCCCATCAGTGATTCATCGGCCATGATGGCAATATCAAAGCGACGAGTCAGACGTTCCATGGCATCAATATTGTCAATAGCACATGGCTGTTCGATCAGATCGACACCACCGTCTTGCAGCAAGGTAATGCCTTTAATAGCATCCAGTTCTGACCAGGCACGGTTCACATCAACACGAATAGAGACTTCATCGCCGAGAGCTTTTTTGATCGCTAGTACATGTTCAACATCGGCTTCAACCGCACGAGAACCAATTTTTAGCTTGAAGAAGTTATGGCGTTTCGCTGCCAGCATTTTCTGTGCTTCTGCGATATCTTTTTCTGTATCCCCAGAGGCCAGTACCCAAAGCACTGGAACGTTATCACGTAAACGGCCACCGAGTAGTTCAGATAAAGACAAACCTAGACGCTGTGCCTGAATATCTAGCAGGGCTGTCTGAATAGCACATTTTGCAAAACGGTTGCCATTGATGTTCTTTTTTAGAACTTGCATGGTTTGTGCAATATTCTGTTTATTCAGCGACTTCAGTAGTGGGCTAAAATATGTATCAATATTGGTTTTGATACTTTCTGGGCTTTCTTCACCATAGCCTAAGCCACCGATTGTGGTTGCTTCCCCCCAGCCAATCAACCCGTCCTGAGTTTCAATTTTGATCAGCACCAATGTTTGGGTCTGCATTGTGGCTACTGCCATTTTGTGAGGGCGTATGGTTGGGATATCGATAAGCAACGTTTCTATTGATCTGAACATATCGCTATATAATCCATTATTCGATATCACATACCATATTTGAATTTATTTTGCGAAAATAGGCTATAAATAGTATTTTAATATACTTAAAAAGTATTTAATGGGGCGATTCAATGGAACTGAAAACTTTAAAATATTTTGTAGCGGCTTTGTTGCATAAATATGTAAGCATCTGATTTAAATAAATTTAATTTTGGATCAAAAAATAATCAAAATCTTTAAAATCATATGGTTATGAAATCTTTGTGCAACAAAGCCGTGTCAAACCAAATTGAAATATTTCCTCGATTTATTAATGCTCGATTATAAGAAGACCAATTGGTGGTACGATAAATTTTAGGTGCAGGCTTGTTCATTTGGAAATTATATTGTGGAATAAGCCCTTAACGATAGGTTTGTGCAACAAAGCCTATATGAGTTAAAAGTCGAATGTGGGCGTGCTAAGCAGAACAAATATAATAAAAAAGATTTATTAATCGATGGTAAATGGGTTGCAGAAGATGAATGGTTAATTCCAGGTTACATTCGACCAAGTGAAATAGTAGGAAAGAAAAAAGTATGATTAAGGTGATAAAGACTAAAGATCTTAGTCCAGAGGATATCCCAGATTCCTATCATTGGGATAGCTTTGTTAAACTTGCATTAAGCTTTGATTCATCATTAGAAAAAAAAGATTGGATTCAAAGTGATTACATAGATAGGACAAGACTACCTATATTATCTGATTCTATTATAGGTTTAAGAGAGTATCTATATAGTCTGCAACGAATAAACAATCAATATATTCGAGATGAAAATGAATTAAAAGAGAGAGTAGAGTATGTATACAAAATTTTAAGAAAAAAAATTAGAAAGCTAAGATGAATAAAGAATAATTGTATTAATCATCGGCTTTGTTGCATAAAGATTTTAAAGATAGAGCTTTCATAAGTTGTTCAAATTTAAGTGACAACTTGGGTATGAGGCCGGCCGAGCTCCGCAAACTTATTTAAGATGGCCACACGTGCATGAATCTCGTTGACTTGGCTGTCAAAATTTCGAGCACTGAGTTTATCGCCTAATAATTTGATGCAGTGCATCTTGGTTTCAACCAGACTTCGCTGATGGTAGCCCGACCATTTTTTCATAGTGTCCTGCCTAAACGTTTAACAGTGCGAAGTACTTCATTTCGCTCTAGCGAATGAACTTTTTTATCTTTCCATGGTTTCGCATTTTTTCTAGGTGGTATCACTGCATGTGCTTGCCGATCTGCAATGACCTGTCGACATTGCTTGGTGTCATAAGCTCCGTCTGTATAGACTGAATCAATCTGCTCTTCCACCGAGATTTGATCCAGTAAATCACCAAGTACTTGCGAATCACTCACGTTATTGGTTGTAAGCTGAACAGCTCGTATTTGTAGGGTTTTAGCATCTATACCAATATGAAGTTTACGCCATTGGCGACGATATTCAGGTCCATGTTTCTTGCGCTTCCATTCGCCCTCACCTAGAAACTTCATGCCTGTAGAGTCCATGAGTAGATGCAGCCCATCGCTACTTTTTTGGTAGCTCATTACAATATCAATATGCTTTTGTCTTCTACAAAGCGTGGTGTAATCTGGAGCTATCCAATTTAATCCGCAAAGTTTAATCAGACTTTGCACAAAGCCAGTAACCATACGTAAAGACAGACGAAATAAGGATTTAATTATTAAGCAGCATTGGATGGCTGCGTCGGAGTAGGTTTGATTTCGCCCTTGTTTGCCTTTTGATGGAGCATACCATTGCGTAGCAGGATCAAACCAAAGGGCAATATTTCCGCGACTCATGAGTGCTCGGTTATATGCGGGCCAATTGGTTGTGCGGTAGATTTTGTGTGTAGGTTTCTTCATTTGAAAATTATATCGCTGAAAAAGCCTTTACAGATAGGTTTGTGCAACAAAGCCCTTTTGAGTAGTTCATGCAACAAGGATAACCGAATACAGCTTATAGATCGGTACGAAATATAATCACCGAGTTGGTTGTTTTTTGATTTATGCAAGATGTCTATTAAAAACTTTATAGGAGTTTTTTTGTTATATCAGGACATTTTATTGGGAGAAATAATTTTCAAAAAATCAGGTGTGGTTCAGTTAGTCATTGCTGATCATAGGTATATCTACCTATACAAATAAGTATTCTTATAGATTCTGTCAGTTTTTTTCTTATCACATTACACGATTTTGACTATTACTCCTTAGCTTTTGCCTGATAAAAGCACAGATTCATCCTTATATTTCCCTGCCATGTTTCAGGTCTAGATTAAGTCATGAGCTTAAAGTCCGATAAACAAAGACTTTAGAAATTAGGGGAATGCTGTAAATGGTAAGAAAATATCTGAAAACAGTGGCATTGACCACATGTCTTTTCAGTAGTGCAAGTTTAGCGCTTGCCGCTGAAAATGGCGGAAGTGCTTATCCTGATGGAACAGAGAGTTTTTTTGGTGGAGCAATGCCACCACCTGGAATGTATCTCGTCAGTTATAACCAATACTACAACGCAGATAAATTTAAAAATGATCATCCAGTATTTGAGGATTTTAAAATTGATACTTTTGCCACAGTTGCTCGTGGTGTCTATGTCAGTGACAAAACATTTTTAGGCGCGACATGGGGTATGCATGCATTCCTTGTATATGCCCATGCAGATCTTACATTAGGTGGTCGTCAAGATGATCACATGGCAATGGGTGATCTCATTATCGATCCATTCTTATTGGGTTGGCATAAAGGAGATTGGCATGTAGCGACAGGTATAGACTTTTATATTCCAGTTGGCTCTTACAACAAAAATAGACTCGCGAATATTGGACGTAACTATTACACCATTCAACCAATTATCTCGACCACATACTTAAATAAACAAGGTATCGAAGTCAGTACAAAGTGGATGTACGACATCAATTTCGAGAATAAGGATACCAAATATGAATCGGGCAACGCTTTGCATGTCGATTACTTAGTCGCGAAACACATGGGACCTTTGGCGGTTGGTGTTGGTGGTTATGTACATCGTCAGATTGAAGGTGACTCAGGTGAAGGTGCTGTTTTAGGTGACTTTAAAGCTAAAGCAGCCAGCATAGGTCCGCAAGTTCGCTATCAATTCCCTAAAGGGTATGCAATCGCAGCGAAATATCAAAAAGAATTTGATGTTGAAAACCGACCAGAAGGTCAGAAGTTCGCAATTGATATCACCATCCCATTTTAAAACATTGTTACCTAAACATTAGAGCAAGCATATAGAGGTAAGGCCATGAAAATTGAGAATCAAGAATATGCAGCAGGCAGTGCTGGAGCTGTCGATTATTTAGTGGTGAATGAGTTTTCAGGCGGTATTGTGGGACCAAGCCAACGTATGCTGGGACCTTTAAAAAATGGTGGGACACTTAAAACTGGTACACCTCCAGGATGCTGGGGTCCCATGATTACACCTGCATTCCAAGGTGGGCATGAAGTAACACTGCCTGTCTTTATTGAAGGTGCAGAGGTGGGCGATGCTGTCGCTTTAAAGATAAAACACATGCATGTGACCTCTACGGCGACCTCATCTGGTGTGATGCAATTTGTTGAGGGGCGTTATAAAGGCGATCCGTTTGTTGCGAAATATTGTGAGGCATGTGGTACTGAACAGCCTGCAAGTTATGTAGAAGGGATTGGCGACGACGCGATTCACTGTAAAAACTGTGGTGCAGAAGTCAGTGCTTTTCGCTTTTCACATGGTTATGTGATCGTGTTGGACGAAGAAAATAAAGTGAGTTTGACGGTCAATCAAGAGATTGCCAACAAGTTAGCTGGTAATGCCAATGAGCTTTCTGCATTACCTGAACATGCTGCACAGCATTCAATCTTGTCGCTTGCACGTGCTGATATGCCAGGGGTTGCTGCGCATATGCGTCCATTCCTCGGAAATATTGGTACGACACCTTCACGTGACTTACCAGACTCTCACAACTGCCACGACTTTGGTCAGTATTTGATTGATGCACCGCATAAATTCGGGATGACTGAAGAAGAACTTATAGCAGCCAAAACAGACGGTCACATGGATACCAATTCGATTCGTCCAGGCTGTATTTTGATTTGTCCTGTGAAAGTACCAGGTGCAGGTGTCTACATGGGGGATATGCATGCGCAACAAGGCAATGGTGAAATTGCAGGACATGCCACGGACGTTTCAGGCGAAACAGAATTACAAGTGGAAGTGATTAAAGGTTTAACAATTGACGGCCCAATTTTACTTCAAGCACCAGATGACTTACCACCAATGGCACGTCCATTTACCAAGGAAGAGCGTGAAAAAGTGAAAGCTTTAGGTGCGCGTTGGGGACAAACTGAGATTGAGGAAAGTGGTCCAATCACATTTATGGGAACAGGTAAGAACCTCAATGATGCAACGGACAATGCTTTAAATCGAGCGGCAAAAGTCACAGGTTTAAGTGTGGATGAGGTTATGAACCGTTGCACCATCACAGGCTCTATCGAAATCAGCCGTTTACCAGGAATGGTACGTGCAACCTTCTTATGCCCAATGCCAATTTTAGAAAAATTGGGGATCGCAAACTTAGTTCGCGAACATTACCAACTTTAATTCATCACGTGAACGGCGGTTGATTCAGATGATTCAAACGCTGTTCGTAAATAAGCATGAAATTTACTGAACTTAAAACTTAGAAACGAGAACTTGAACAGGAATGTCATATGAACAGTAATGCAAAACTCCGTTGGGGCGATTTATATCCAGAACTTGGTATTGAGCCTATTCCAACCGAACCATGTATTTCGCCAGAGATCTATCAAGAGGAAATTGAAAAAGTTTTCTCAAAAGTTTGGTTGAAAGTGGGGCGTGTAGAAGAAATACCAAAGAAAGGCGACTACAAAGTTAAACGCTTAGATTTTGCTAAAACCTCAGTCATTTTAATGCACGGTAAAGATGGTGAAATTCGTGGATTTCATAATATTTGTTCACACCGTGGCAATAAAGTTGTGGTGGAGACTGGCAATGAAACTTTTGGTTCAAATAAAGCTGCAGTCGTGACTTGCCGTTTCCATGGCTGGGTTTACGATGCTAAAGGTGATTTGGTTAGTGTACCTGAAGAAGAAAAATTCACTTCTTGTTTTGATAAAGGTCATAACGGTCTTGCACCTATTCGTACCCAAGTTTGGGAAGGTTTTATCTTTGTTAATCTTGATAATGATGGAACACAATCTATTGAAGAATTCCTCGGTGATATGGGTAAACATTTAGGGGGTTACCCTTTTCATGAAATGGAAGAGTGCTTTGCCTATAACACCTTATTAAATTGTAACTGGAAAGTCGCTCATGACGCATTTGCTGAAGCCTATCACGTTACAACCATTCATGCTGGCTCTTTCCCGAATGTCTTTGCTTCAGGCCTACAGGAAGTACAGTTGTTTGGTGATCACCGTACCTGTGCAGTGTGTCTGACCAAGAATGCCAATCCAAAACCTGCTGCAGCATTGTCGGGCGAGATTACAGGTGCCTCTTTAGTCAATCACTATGAACGTGTTCAGTTACCAAAAACAGTCAATCCAAATGACCGTGATGACTTCTCTTTCGAACTGTCTGTCATTTTCCCAAACATTTTGGTGCACGTGACTGAAGGGGTGTGGTTTACGCATCAATTCTGGCCAGTTGGGCACAATCAAACACGTTGGGAAGGTCGTTATTACATTCCTAAAGCGAAAACTTATTCGGAGCGTTGGGCACAAGAATTTGCACAAATCTTACAACGTAACGCTTGGTTAGAAGACACCGCAACCATGGAAGACACTCAAGCAGCCCTTGAATCTAAAGCAAAAAAAGTGATGCACCTTCAAGATGAAGAGATCTTGATTCGTCACGGTTACCACGTACTTGAACAATATTTAAATCGCGCATAAGGAGAATGCACATGTCAAACATCATTTCACAGTTGCCAGCTGACTTTGCAAGCTTAGAACCTTTTGTTGCGAAATGGGCTTTAGGAACGGGTAAGCAACGCCATGAAGCGCGTTTGAACTCAACCAAAGAAGAATTGCAAGCATTTTACGATGCTATTTTGCCCGAAATGCGCAAGCTACTTGCCGCACTCGATCAATATGCCCTAGGGACCTTACCTGAAGAGCTTCATAAGTTGTATTGGTTAAGTCTCAGCTTTGCTGAAGTTGCACCACACATCGAGCTTTATAAGGGTTCAGTTGGCGTACCGTATGCATTTGCGGAGAACCGTTTCATTTATGAAACTGGTGACGTGGTCAACGTTTAAGAGGAATACAGGATGAGCCAGCACAATCTAGAACAGCGTTTGCATTATCTGGAGGCCTGCGAGGCGATTCGTGGCCTGATCGGTCGCTATGCAACAGCGGCTGATCAGCGCAACAATTCAGCCATTTTACAGCATGTATTTCACCAAAATGCCGTTTGGTGTGCTAAGGGTTTTGGGGAGTATCAAGGACGTCAAAATATTTTAGAGGCATTGTCCAATATTGCAGAGGCTCAAGTGTTATGGAGCTTACATATTATGGCCATGCCCGATATACAGCTCCTAGATCAAGACCATGCAAAGGCAACTTGGATGTTATGGGAAGTCTGTAATTTAGCCGAGGAATCAACAACAGCAGCAACAGATCAAGTTAAATCTGCAACGACCTGTTGCTTAGGTGGATTTTATAAAACAGAAGTAAGTCGGAATGAGCAGGGTGAATGGAAATTTGAACGCGTCGAATTGAATTTGACCTTCAATCAACCATATCCGAACACAGTTAAATAGGCACTGAATCAATACGGCCTAAAGGGAATTTAAGATGAGAAAAATTGCAATTATCGGTGGTGGACAAGCAGGTTTATTACTGGCGTTCTCACTACTCGAAAACAAATATGATGTCACTTTATATGTAGATCGCCCTGCGGATGAGTTGTTACATGGTCGTATGGTCAGTACCACAATGTTTTTTGAAGGAACTTTAGAGTTAGAGCGCAGATTGGGCTTAAATTTTTGGGATGGGAAAGCGCATCGTGGTCAAGCATTGCATGTCGATTTTCGTGCACCAAACGGCGATATCATGTTACCTGTGACAGGTTTTTTACATGATAATGACGGTATTGCCATGGACCAACGAACCAAATATCACCGTTGGTTAGAGGAATATCCGCGCCGTGGTGGCAAGCTCATCATTCAAAATGTCAGTCCAGAAGATTTGGAAGTAATCACTGTTGAAAATGATCTGACGATTTTGGCAGCAGGTAAGGGCAATATCACCAGTTTATTCAAACGCAACGAATCACGCTCAGTACATCACACTCCTCCTCGCAAATTGGCTGCAGCACTCGTCGTAGGTGATGATTTATGCGGTCCAAACAGTTGGCAAGGTCAACCATCTCAGACTTTGCATTTTAATTTTGTTGCAGGTGCAGGCGAATACTTCAGTATGCCGTTCTATAGTCACACGCATGGTCCATGTCGTAGTTTCTTATTTGAATGTGTACCGAATGGTCCAATGGATATCTTCGATGATGTGACATCTGGCGAAGAAATGGTCCAACGCATGAAAGAAGCGGTTGCCAAAGTAACACCAGATCAAAGCTTCCGTATGGTCGATAATATGGAATTAAGTGATCCAAACGCATGGCTCAAAGGTGCATTCCGCCCTGAAGTTCGAGATCCTGTTGCAACCTTAGATAACGGTGCAAAAATTTGGGGGATTGGAGACACTGTCATTGTAAATGATCCAATCGCAGGAC
This sequence comes from Acinetobacter sp. YH12251, assembly GCF_013417465.1. NCBI lineage: Bacteria > Pseudomonadati > Pseudomonadota > Gammaproteobacteria > Moraxellales > Moraxellaceae > Acinetobacter > Acinetobacter sp. YH12251. The sequence continues at coordinate 61,598 of NZ_VPDZ01000018.1, forward strand.
AAGGCGCAAACAATGCAACCCGTATGGTGGAGCATTATTTAGCTGCGATTTTAGCACGAGGTGATGAAGACTTTAGTGCAGATTGGATGACAGAAGTATTCGAGCAATTCTGGGAAAAGTCAGGTCGCTATACGACTGAATTCACGAATCTATTGTTAAATCCACCAAGTGAGAGCTTATTACAAGTATTAGCTGCAGCCTCGCAGAACCAAGCGATTGCGGATGACTTTATGGGGCATTTCAACAACCCATGCGGTTTCTGGCCAGCCGTAGATGGTGCAGAAGGGGCTAAAGAATATCTGTCACGTGAGGAGTTTCAACATGCAGCTGCCTGAAGTTTTGTGGCAGGACGTTGACCTAGCTGAAGCGAAAGCGCTTCGGCAGGCCTTCGGCGGTTTTGCCACTGGTGTCGCGATTGTCACTTGTCTAGATGAACAGCAACAACCTGTTGGTCTTACGATTAATTCTTTTAGCTCGGTATCTCTTGATCCTGCGCTGGTGCTCTGGAGTCTAGTCAATCATTCACCAAGCCGTAAAGTTTTTGAAAATTCAGAATACTTTGCCATCAATATTCTGGGAGCCGATCAGCAAGAAATCGGACTCAATTTTGCTAAGCCAATTCCAGACAAATTCCAGCATGGGAGCTGGAATCTTGAAACTACTAAAGCACCGCTACTGGAAGGTTGCGTAGTGCAGTTTATCTGCCGCCGGGAACAGCAGATTGAAGCAGGTGATCACCAGATTTTCTTGGGGAAAATTGAACAGTGCCGACATAGCAATCAACGCCCATTACTGTTCTGCAAAGGGCAATTTACCGAATGGCCACAATACAAGGAGGTTTCATGACCAATCTGAATAATAAAGTGGTTCTGGTCACTGGGGGCGCAACTCACATTGGCCAGGCAGTAGTCAAAGAATTAAAAAGTTTGGGGGCGGACGTCATTATTGCTGACATTAACGAAACTCAAGGCAAGCAGGTGGCAGCTGAAACCCAAAGTCGTTATGAATATTTGGATCTTGCCAGTGATGACAGCATTCAAGCTTTAGCTAGTAAACTAAATCAACTAGATATTTTAGTGAATTTGGCCTGTCTGTATGAAGATCATGGCTCACAATCTACACGTAACGATTGGCAAAATACATTTAATGTGACCGTGTTTGGTCATGCAGCTTTGGTACAGGTATGTAGACCATTGCTGCAGGCCAGCAATGATGGGGCTGTCATTAATATTAGCAGTGTTAGCGCCCGCATTGCCCAAAAAGAGCGTTGGGTTTATCCAGCCTCTAAAGCAACCTTAGAACAACTGACCAAAAGCATGGCATTGGATTTGGCTGCTGATGGTATTCGTGTTCATGCTTTATCCCTCGGATGGACCTGGTCGGTGCCGATGCAGATGATTTCAGGTAATGACCGTCCTAAAACTGATCGAGTTGCAGGCCGTTTCCATGTGCTAGGCCGTATTGCCGATGCTGAAGAAGTGGCTGAAGCCTTAAGCCTATTATGTAGCCCGAAAGCGAAACTGCTGACCGGCAGTGTGATTCATGCTGATGGCGGTTATCACACTTTGGGGCCTGAAGCGACAGATTCACCGATTGAGGAGTTAAGCAAATGAATATCAAAATGGCCAATATTGCAGAAAAATTTCTTTGCCTGACTTCCGATATTGAACAGGGTGAAGGTTTACAGGTGATTATTGAGGGATATCCGCCATTGGCGGTGTTCCACCTAGAAGATGGTGAATTCTATGTCACTGATGATACCTGTACCCACGGTGATGCTTCATTGGCTGATGGTGAAATTGATGGCTGTGAAGTGGAATGTCCGTTTCATGCTGGTGCTTTTGATATTAAAACCGGTGAACCTTGTGGAGCACCTTGCACCATCCCATTGAAAACTTATCAGTCTATCGTTCGCGAAGGTCGGGTTTATCTTGTGGAGTGATGCTGATGTACAAAATCCAAATTGAAGGGCAAGGGGAATTTCATTGTGCAGCAGACGATGTGCTGTTGCGCGGTGGCCTTCGTCAAGGTCTTGGTTTACCTTATGAATGCAATGCTGGTGGCTGTGGCACTTGTAAAATAGAAGTGCTATCTGGTGAAGTAGATAATCTATGGGCTGAAGCACCTGGATTGAGCGATCGTGATCGCCGTAAAGGCCGTTTTTTGGCTTGCCAATGCCGACCTAAATCTGATTGTGTTATTAAAGTCCGTTTGGATGAACAATGCACGCCTAAAATTCTGCCAAAACAACAGGCCGTCAAGCTCAAATATGTACAGCCGATTACACACGATATTTTAGAAATCCATTTGCAGTCAGAGAAACCAGCGCAGTTTATTCCAGGTCAATATGCTTTGCTTTCAGTAAACCAGCAATTATTACGTGCTTATTCGATGTCGAATTTGCCGAATGATGAAGGCATGTGGGTATTCCAGATTCGCCGTGTAGTAGATGGCAAAATGACCAATCTGCTATTTGATGAGCAACAGCGACAAAGTGCCGTGATTCAGATCGATGGCCCATATGGTTTGGCACATTTACAAGAGCAGCCACGACCAATTGTTTGTGTCGCTGGTGGTTCAGGTCTAGCACCGATGTTGGCAATTGCCCGTGGAGTCGCAGTTAATCCACAACTACAAAATCATAAGGTATGGTTCTTTCATGGTGGACGTGAACAGCGTGATCTACTGACAGAAGATCAGTTAAGGGATTGGACTGAATTAGGTTCACGCTTGAATTATGTTCCAGCAACTTCATCTGAATTGATCGAAGGTATTCGATCAGGCTTTATTCATGAAATCATTCATGATGTTTTAGGTGAGCAACTGATCCAACATGAAATATACTGTGCTGGGCCACCGCCAATGGTAAAATCTATTGAACAAATGGCGTATCAGGCAGGTATTCCACTTCAACAAGTGCATTTCGACCGTTTCTTCTAAATCCTTTATTAATCTTCAAAAAACAGGCGATAGGTTAACCCATCGCCTGTATAGTTTTATCTCGACACATCAATACCATATTTACAATTTGGGCAATGGATTCTGTACCTAACTTCTGCCGAATATGCGTGCGGTGAATTTCTACTGTTTTATGGCTGATATTCAACATTTGTGCGATATGTTTACTCGAAAGTCCATCGACCAATAAATTGATAATCTCACTTTCTCTTGGTGATAAAGATTTCAATTTAATCATCTGTTCTTGACGTTTTTCTTCTTCAATAAAGTCTTGTTCAGCAAGTTGCAGACAGGCTTGGATTTGATTAAGCATATGCTGTGGATTAAAAGGTTTTTCTAAAAAATCAAATGCCCCAGCTTTCATCGCATTGACCGACATTGGAATGTCGCCGTGACCAGTCATGAAAATGATTGGCATACGGATTTTTTGTTGATTCAATTGTTGTTGTAGTTGCAAGCCACTCATCCCTCGCATACGAATATCAAGGATTAAACATGCAGGCGTTTGCGGGCGCTGAAAATTCAGGAATTCAGTAGCACTATTGAATGTTTTAGTTTCGAGTTGCACTGAATCAAGCAACCATGTGAGTGAATTACAAATGTCTTGATCATCATCTATTACATACACAATGGGCTCGGGAACATGAGAATTAGTTAAATACATTTTGCACGCTCCTGTGCTGCTAAAGAGATATTAAAAATGGCACCAGACTCACCTTCACAGACCCATAAGTAGCCATGATGATTTTCAATAATGCTGCGGGATAGCGTCAGACCAATACCCATACTGTCTTTTTTGCTAGAATAAAATGACTCGAATAATTGTTCAGGATTTTGACCCTGTAATCCTGGGCCGTTATCAGCAATTGCGATACGGGCATGTTGGTTGTGCTCCCAAGTACGGATAAAGATGTCGCGCTTTCCTTCTGGGTTACGTTGTAAAGCATCGACCGCATTAAAGACCAAATTAATAATGACCTGACTAAATAAAGTTTCGTCGGCAGAAATATAAATAGGTGAAACGCTTAATTCATAATGTATGACACAGCCAATTTGATCTGCTTTTAAGCCTATCAGTGGATGTAGATCCTGAATCAGTTTATTTAGAGAGTGAACTTGAAAATTGGCTTCGCCCTTACGTAAAAAGCTACGCATACTGTGAATGATTTTATTGACCCGCTGGGTCTGATCTAATGCTGCATTCATAGCGTCGAGTGTTTCAGTGGTATTTGCCAAACCTTTCTGAATCCGAATAATGCTACCACCAACATAGTTGTTTAAAGCTGCAAGTGGCTGATTCAATTCATGTGCAAGTGCGGTAGCTAACTCACCCATGGTTTTGCAGCGTGACATATGACCCAGCTGTTTTTCCCTTGCTCGAGCCATTTTTTCTGCTTCGATTCGTTCGGTAATATCTCGATAATTGACGAGAATGCCCTGAATTTCAGGATGATCAAGCAGGTTGCGATAGGTGGCTTCATGATGTCGCCATTTGCCATTATGATGCATGATTTTATAGTGAATCACACCAGCAGCTTGGTGAGAGGATTTTCTAAAAAGTAACTGGCGTACATTCATGCGGTCATCAGGATGAATCACATTCAAGATATTTTTGTTGAGTACAAAACGGTCGCGGTAACCGAGAATACGTTGTAGAGAAGGGCTGGCATAGAGCAACTTACCTTGCAAGTCGAGGATAGCAATACCATCTCCCGAGTGTTCCAGAAGCATCTTGAAATATTGATCTTTAGACTGTAGAGCATATTGATACTTTTTGATTTCGCTAATATTGCGGACAAGTGCTAATAACTTAGGTTGATTTTCAATTTCAACTGTTTTTAGGCAAACTTCAACAGGAATTTGTCGTTGATCTTGAGCTTGGATGATCCACTCAAAAGTAATCGCTTCATGGCTAGCAGCCTGTTGAACCTTTTTTAATGCATGATAAAAATCAAACCCATGGCTATGCGCGCTGATTTTTTCTACACTCATTTTTGTTAATTCGGATTTACTGTAACCGGTGAGGTTTTCAGCTGCTTCATTTACGTCCATGAATTCGACACTGCCGATATCATGCACGAAAATAGCATCACCCGCTTTATCAAAAATGGTTTGATAATAATTTAAGCTGTTCATTATGTTCCTTACCTTGGATGGCGTCCGGCTATCTGGTAGAGGTATGTTTGATCTTCACTGATAAACACTTGTTGTTATTTTATTCGATAATGCAGCAAATTGTGCAGTAGTGCAATTAGACTTAGAGTCTTATTACATACTTTAAACAATATACAAATGCTCATTTAAGTGTTTATCTCTATCCCTATTTATTAAGCAAGGTTAGTACCATATTCACGTTTTATTTTGACTAATAAAGGTAAATAATTTTTATTATTCATAAATACGAAGAAAACTTTTAGATATAAGAAGGTATTCTCTTTTTAAAAAGACACCAAGATTACCCAGTTTGGACGTGTTCTGAGCAATTTCAATATCGATATCATTTTCGCTAACTCCCCTCAAGCCAAAGGCCGTGTAGAACGCGCCAATAGAACGCTTCAGGACCGTCTGATCAAAGAGATGCGTCTAGAAGGCATCAGTTCAATTGCAGATGCCAATAAGTGGCTGCCGTGCTTTATTGAGCAATTTAATCGTAAATTCGCCAAGATGGCCTTTAATCCCAAGGATCTGCACCGGACTATCACTGAAACAGCCGAAGAATTACATGATATTTTTACCTGGCGTGAACCCCGCAGGGTCACGAACAGCTTGACGATTACTTATGATAAATGCGTATATATCTTGGAAAACAGTGAAGAAAATCAAAGATTGGTCGGCAAGTATCTTGAGTTCCTGGAATATCCGGATGGTGCTGTAGCGATCATGCATGAAGGACGGAAGATCAACTATAGCGCCTTCAATAAACTGGCTGGACTACAGCAAAATGCAGTTGTTGAGAATAAAAGATTAGGCTCGGTTCTAGCCCATATCCAGCAGCAACATGAAGATTTGGAGAAACAGAATAAACGTTCCCGTCTCAAGAAAAGTATGCCGAGTCGTAAAGCTCAGAAAGCCATCATTGGACAAAGAAATTTAAATCCTGTGCTTGACTCTTGTAGTTAAAAACAGGACATTTTAAATGGTTTATCGCATAGACATTTTAATTGGGGAATAACAGCTTTTTAAAATTTCCTTGTTTTTTTATATAGTTAAAAAATTCATCCCCCTGAAGAACAACAAAAACCGACTTGGAAACAAGTCGGTTTCTTTTTAAGCAATTTTGATACTTCTTGCCAATAAATTTGATCAATATTTAATCATTTTTTCATTTTTCTCTGCGTTATCAAGACAGCACTGGCTTAAATTATCCCCAATTTCTGCGGACAACTTTTGGGATAAGTTCGGGGGGATTTTGTACGCCATGACACACATTAATTCACGTCCTTGGCATCTATTCGATATCTATGGGTTTTATTACTGGTCATCTGTAAAAAGGGATACAGCGTCTTGATGACCATTAACAGCAGCTTTTTTTAGCCATATTTCAGCTTTTTCATTATTTTGGGTAGTTCCATTACCCCGAAGATACATGATTCCCACTGTAAATTGAGCATCAGCATTTTCTTGCTCGGCAGATTTACTGTACCACTCAAAGGCTTTTTCATAGTCTTGAGTGATACCTTGGCCAATGGCATAAATTCTACCTAGACTATATTGAGCATCAGCATTTCCTTGCTTGGCAGATTTACTGTACCACTCAAAGGCTTTTTTATAGTCTTGAGTGACACCACTACCATCTTCATAAATAAATCCTAGACTATATTGAGCATCAGCATTTCCTTGCTCGGCAGATTTACTGTACCACTCAAAGGCCTTTTTATAATCTTGAGCTACACCTTCACCATTAGCATACGCTGCACCAAGGTTATTTTGAGCCTGAATATTTCCTCGTTGGGCAGCTTTGCTATACCATTCAAACGCTTTCTTATCATCTTCAGCTACCCCCTGACCACTGGCGTATAGTGCTCCAAGATTATTCTGAGCATCAGCATTTCCTTGTTCGGCAGCCTTGCTATACCACTCAAACGCTTTTTTATAATCCTGAGAAACGCCTTTGCTATTGACATAAGCTTCACCTAGCAGAGTTTGTGACAAGGCATCTCCACGATTTGCTGATTCTTCAATATCCTCAAAATCAGATGTCTGGCTACATGCAGACAAGGATAAAATTGATAAAAGAATTATTATTTTTTTATTGGGTATGAAATTCATAATTAAATTGAACTACTTTTTTTGGGTAGGCTATAAGTATATAGCCTCATATGTTATTCCCAAGTAGAAATGTCCTATATGGACATTTCCAAGTCAAGCACAGGATTCAAATTCTGTTGTTCAATCGCTGTTTTCTGTGCTTGTCTACGTGGCATCTTTTGAGAACGATTGCGTTTGTTTTGGTGTTCCAGTTGTTCATGCTGTTGTTGAATATGTGCCAGCACAGAACCCAAACGTTTATTCTCAACAATCTCTCGTTGATTGAGCTGACTTAATTTATCGAAGATGCTGTAATTGATTTTTCTTCCCTGATATTCAATGGCTACAGCACCATCCGGATATTCCAGGAACTCAAGATACTTGCCGACCAATCTTTGATTTTCTTCACTGTTTTCCAAGATATATACGCATTTATCATAAGTAATCGTCAAGCTGTTCGTGACCCTGCGGGGTTCACGCCAGGTAAAAATATCATCTAATTCTTCGGCTGTTTCAGTGATAGTCCGGTGCAGATCCTTGGGATTAAAGGCCATCTTGGCGAATTTACGATTAAATTGCTCAATAAAGCACGGCAGCCACTTATTGGCATCTGCAATTGAACTGATGCCTTCTAGACGCATCTCTTTGATCAGGCGATCCTGAAGCGTTCTATTGGCGCGTTCTACACAGCCTTTGGCTTGAGGGGAGTTGGCAAAGATAATATCGATCTTTAATTCATTCAGAATGTGTCCAAATTGCGTGATTTTGCTGTCCTGGCTCGATTTCTGGTTCACTCGGAAGACCGAATGTTTATCGCTATAAAAGGCCAGAAGCTTACCGTATTGTTCAATATAGGCTCGGGTTGAAAGCATATAGTCGAAAGTCGTTTTCGCCTCACAGAACAGTGGCATCATCGATATAAACCAACAAGCAGCATTTTGCAGCTCGACCTTCAAACCAGTCATGATATGAGCCATCAATTTGGATCAGTTCACCGAAGCAATCCCGGTTATAACGTGGCTGATATGGACGCTTCAGGCGCTTGGATCGCGGAATCCAGAGCTCATTGGCAGTCATCCAGCGACGAACCGTTTCCACAGGAATATTCAGACCAAACATGCTGCTGAGCTTCTCATGCGCCAAGGTGGGTCCAAAGCCCAGCAAATGTTCAGCAATAATGGAAAGGCACTTTGATTTTAACAAGTCATCATGGCGACGATGGCCAGGTTGACCACGACT
>NZ_VPDZ01000019.1:0-51147 GCF_013417465.1 Acinetobacter sp. YH12251
TAACAACTCAACGCTTCGCGTTTCGTTCGTTTCCGTCTATCTCGTCGGTATGGGGCTCATTATAGGGCAATTTCTTACACGTGCAAGTGCTTTTCACTCACAAAGAACACGAGTGTTTTATTTTTATGCACCATTATGGTTCAAAAAACACACTTTACTCACATAAATACATGATATTTATTACAAATATCATGTAAAATATTTTTCCTATTTTGTGTGCTTAGTTTTTTACAGGTGCTGCTTTAATCACCACACTCTGTATAACTACTGGGTTTACAGGGACATTCTGATGCATTCCATAGTTCGCAGTTGGAACTTTTACGATTTTATCGACGATATCCATACCTTTAATAACCTTACCAAAAACAGCATATCCCGCATTCATTGCACTTTTATTGAGAAAGTCATTGTCTGCAACATTAATAAAGAACTGACTACTTGCTGAATCAGGATGATTCATCCGTGCCATTGCCAATGTGCCGCGTTTATTGCTCAAGCCATTACTTGATTCATTCTTAATAGCCGCTTTCGTTGGCTTCTCCTGCATTTTGACATCCATGCCCCCACCCTGAACCATAAATCCAGGAATCACGCGATGAAAGATTGTACCGTTATAAAATTTTTCTTTTGCATAGCTTTCAAAGTTTTTTGCTGAGATAGGTGCCTTGTCATTGAATAGTTCAATTTCAATATTGCCTTGAGAGGTTTTCATTTCGACAATAGTATTGGCAGCAAAACTGCTTAAGCTCACACAGCCAAGTGCTACAGTAAATAAAATCTGTTTTAACATTTGCTAACTCTTCTGATTGATCTCGTACTTGTTATTGACTGTATATTAGTCTTTGATGATTAAAAAGTAATTATTCTGCCATTATTAAAACGAGAACAATGATGACGCAAATAATACCATCGGACACTCCATTGACACATTTACCGCCTTGGCAACTGCGTGGCGATGCTTTTATTTTGAATTATTGGATCTCTCCGAGTTTTATCCAACAAGCGCAGATGTTCCGTTTAGCGACATCAGCTTTGGGTCGTGTGGTTCAGGTGTTATTGGTCCGATACCATGATTCGCCTGTGGGTCCTTATGACGAATTGCTGATTTTAGATCACCCTTTATGGAGTAAGAAAAGGTTAAGTTCGATACCTAAGATTTATGTTTCGACAGATATCTCTGTCATTCATGGCCAAAAACTCTGGGGTATTCCTAAAGAGTTGGCAAAGTTTGAATGGCAACAACATGACAATGAAGTAGTCTGTACTATAGAAGTTGAACAACAAAAGATGCAGATCCGTTTAAAAAAATCACGTTTACAGCGTTCTTTCTATATTAATAGTCATCATATCCCAGCAGCGATGTTGCAAATCAGACAAGCGTGGGAAGGTAAGCGCTATCAATTTTCACCGAAGTTTCGTGGACGGCTCTCTAAACTGAAACAGGTAGAATGGCACAATACGCAGGAGATTTTTCCTAATTTTGCCGAAGCACGATTATTGCAAAGCTTTTATGTCCCAGAATTTAGCCTCGTTTTTCCTGCTGCAAAAATCCAAGATAAATAACCCAATAAATAAAAACCCAGTGTTTCACGTGAAACACTGGGTTTACTTTATATAAAGGAATGATTAGCTACGTTTATCCCAAAATTTACGGAACTTCGTACTGATCTCGATCACGTATTTTTTAGCTCGGTGCGAAACCGGGGTTAAGTTAATAAAGCCATGGGTTTGATCGGTATATTCTTGATAAAACACTTTCACCCCTTGCTGACGGAGTTTATGCGAATAAATTTCACCTTCGTCATGTAAAACGTCATGCCCTGCTGTCACGATATACGCGGGTGCGATACCTGCCAATTTTCCATAGGTTGGTGAAATTAATGGATCATCCAAGGCCACTGCATGTTGTTCTGCATATAAAGCCGTTACGACATCAATATCTTTTTCAGTCAGAACTAGACCATCTTTATACGCATAGAAAGATGGATGGCGACTTTTGAAATCCACCACAGGATAAATTAATAGCTGAGCTTGCGGGGCAAAAACTTTCTGAGCACTGCGCTGCGCAACTGCGGTAGCAATATTGCCGCCTGCACTATCCCCTGCCACCGCAATTCGATTTTTTAGAATTTTAAACTGACGACTATTTTGATAAGTCCAAGCCAAGGCATCTTCACAACTTTGCATTAATTGAGCTGGGCTGGCCTCTGGCGTGAGTGGATAATCAATACTTAAAACTTGTGCTTTAGCATGCACGGCCAATAAACGACAAACTTCATCATGCGTGTCTACCCCCCCCACCACAAAACCACCACCGTGATAGAACACGATCATCGGTAATTTTTTATTTGGAGCAGGATGATAATGACGCGCAAACAGCGTAGCACTTTGTAAAGGTAGACGTATATCTTGCACTTGTTTCACAAAGGTCGGCTTGGTCTTGATCGACTCCATCTGTAAATCAAATAATTTACGAGACTTTACATAGTCTTCAGTCACAAAGCCTGACTTACCTTGCTTGAGTTGAGCCGCCATCATGCATTTCACCAGCGGATCTAATTCTGGAAAAATAAACGGATAATCGAGACGTTTTGCGAGGCTTTCTTTGGCAAAGTTAGGAAGACGATCAAGTAACCGAGCAGCCGTACCTTGGCCTTTATCTTTCATATTTTTAAGTGATTCATTCAATGCAAACATGCTCTATCCTTCGAATTATGCTCTTCATACTTTCTACATGATCTAGGTCAAATGTGACCATATTCACATATAAGTCTCAACATCGACATACATAGTACAGACCTAGTTAAGCTAATCTTCTTTTATAGAGTTGTCATTGACAATTTACCCAAGTTTTATGGGTTGATTATGCTAACCCATTCTCGATAAAGGATACTCACCATGGCTAAAAAGATCATCCTTCTGTCTTTTGCGACTGCTTTTTTGGCTGTAGGCTGCGTAGCATTCCCTGAAGATGGTTACTACGATGGACGTTATGATCAACGTTATGACCGCCGTTATGATCATAATGATCGACGCTATGATAATCGTTATGATCGCCGTTATGACAGTCGTTATGAACAAGACCGCCGTACATGGGAACGTCAGCAACAACAACGTAATCGTTTAGAGCTCGAACGTAGAAAGCAGCAACTTGACCAGCGTAACTGGGAACAAAATCGTAAAAATCAACAAGAGTGGGATCGTCGTAAAAACGAACTCGAACGTCAACGTCTAGAACAACAGCGTAAATACTCTGAAGCTGAACGTCGTAAACGTGCTGAACAAGATCGTCAAAAAGTCAGCAAAGAGCGTCAGCGCTTAGAAGAACAGCACCGTAAAGCCAGTCAAGATCGTAGAAAACAAATTGAGCAAGAGCGCAAAAAAAATTTTCAAGATTTAAGAAAGGCATCAGATCAACAACGTAAAGCGGCTGAAGAACGTCGTCGCGCGTGGGAAAATCGCCGTTAATTGTTGTTTTTGCAGATCGGTTAAAAGTAAAAAGCTCATCTACATGATGGGCTTTTTTTCGTTCACTAAAAATAGAAAAGGTAAAAAAAAGCAATAGAAAAAAAATAGACAGAAGAGGCATCCTATCTTCTGTCTATTCTTGACTGCCTGTTGTTACAGGTCAGAGAGTATTAAACAATCTTATTGCTGAACTGTAGGTTGCGGTGCAGGCGCAGATTGAACTTCAGCACCTTGAGCTGATGGATCTGCTTGAACCACAGCACCCGATTGCTCTGTCGTTACAGATGCTTCAGTTGCAGACGTTACTTGTGCGGTTTCTGGAGATTCTACAGTTTCTTGAGAAGTACAACCTACCGCAGCTAAACCAAAACCTAAAACTGCGACAGCGAATAAACCAATTTTTTTCATCTTCATTATTTCCTTCATTGAATCATTAAAAGCAAAGCTCAACTTTGCCTGAGTCATAATGGAAAATAATTCTGTGAAGTTCCCACCTTCTGAGTTGTACTTTGTACGAGGCACGGTACAGCTTATGAAATGTTTTATTAATCAGGCAGTTTTCTTTTATATTGAGGCTTTACATCATTTATTTAACTCAAGTGCTTTGTTTTTTATTAAAAAAATAAATATAAATGATTTTGAATAAAGCGTGATCACAGCTTTTGAATACAACAAAGTTCAACAAAACTTGCAACTCAGTTACTTAAGTGGCTGTTTTATAAATTTCATGCAAAAAAAAAGCCTGCTTATGAGAGAAGCAGGCCATGAAAAACACATTTGAAATAAATTAAGAAACTACAGCGATAGAATCTGAAACAAAGAATACTGTGCTGATCATTTTTTGTGAAATATTTAATAAAACTGATACTAAGAGTTTTTATGTATAAATATTAACCACTATTTTTTGAGGCAAAAAAAAATGCTGATTCTTGGGAAATCAGCATGGAAAAGTGTTTCTAAAATCTAGAGGTAGTCACCATATCCCTCTCTCCAGTGGATATGGTCACTTCCGATAGATAAATTATGCAAATTTTCAGGCACAAAGAGAAACCGTTAAAATTTATGATGAAAATCTATAAATCCGATCAAAATATGATTATACATTCAAATCAATAATTTATATTTTCATAGAATTTAATTTTGCAGTCGATATTTGGCTGAAAAACCATTTATTTGAATAAAAAATTGCATTTAATCGCTGACTTCGCTTGAATTTTTATACCCTGCCCCGATTTCTTTTATTAATCATGAATTCAAAACGCATGGCAGTTACGCATCGATGTCGTTTGAACGCACAGCTATAAGGACTGAACATGTTTAAGAACCCATTTAAACGGAGTAAATCAATGGCGACTGAGCAAAACCAAGACGCTCAAGATCTTCAACAAGAGCAAGCAGAACAGCAAACTCAAGCTGAAAACGAGCAAGCTGAAGTTTCAGTTGAAGATTTACAAGCACAAATCACCAATTTAGAAGAAAGCTTAAAACTTGAAAAAGCACGTACTGCAAATGCCGTATATGAAGCGCAAAAAAGTGTAGAGCGCATTCAACGCGAATCTGAAAAGCATAAAGATACTGTGCTGGAAAAATTTGCAAAACAATTGCTTGAGTCAGTTGATAACCTTGAACGCGCGATTGCTGCGGCAGGTGATGAAAAATCAGGTTTATCTGAAGGTGTAGAACTTACACTGAAATCATTGCTCAGCACTTTAGAAAAATTTGGTGTGGTTGCTGTGGATACTGCAAATGGTTTCAATGCAGATCTTCATCAGGCTGTGGGCATCGATCCAAATGCCAAATCGAATGAAATCGGAACAGTATTGCAAAAAGGCTATAGTTTAAACGGTCGCCTATTACGCCCTGCTATGGTTATGGTTGGTGCATAAAGACAAATTTTCTGAGACGAATTAAAAATTTTAACCAATATTACTTGAAAATTTTTGATTGGCTCTCATATCGGATAACAAGCGAAAACATCGTAAAAGAATTTTAGAGGAAACATCCAAATGGCGAAAATCATTGGTATTGACTTAGGTACTACAAACTCTTGCGTAGCAGTACTTGAAGGCGACAAAGTAAAAGTAATCGACAACGCTGAAGGCGCTCGTACAACCCCATCTATTATTGCGTATAAAGATGGCGAGATCCTTGTCGGTCAATCTGCTAAGCGTCAAGCAGTGACTAACCCTAAAAACACATTATTTGCAATCAAACGTTTGATCGGTCGTAAGTACCAAGACCAAGCTGTGCAAAAAGATATCGGCCTTGTACCTTACAAAATCATCAAAGCTGACAATGGCGATGCTTGGGTTGATGTAAACGACAAGAAACTTGCACCACAACAAATCTCTGCTGAAATCTTGAAAAAGATGAAAAAAACAGCTGAAGACTACCTTGGTGAAACAGTAACTGAAGCGGTAATTACTGTTCCTGCGTACTTTAACGATGCTCAACGTCAAGCGACTAAAGATGCAGGTAAAATTGCTGGTTTAGATGTTAAACGTATCATCAACGAACCAACAGCTGCTGCACTTGCGTTCGGTATGGACAAAAAAGAAGGCGACCGTAAAGTTGCGGTTTACGACTTAGGTGGTGGTACTTTCGACGTATCAATCATTGAAATCGCTGACCTTGATGGCGACCAACAAATCGAAGTGTTGTCTACAAACGGTGATACATTCCTTGGTGGTGAAGACTTCGATAATGCGTTAATTGAATACTTGGTTGAAGAGTTCAAGAAAGAACAAAGCGTAAACTTGAAACAAGATCCGCTTGCACTTCAACGTTTAAAAGAAGCTGCTGAAAAAGCAAAAATCGAGCTTTCCTCTTCGAATGCAACAGAAATCAACCTTCCATACATCACAGCAGATGCGACTGGTCCTAAACACTTAGTGATCAACGTGACTCGCTCTAAACTTGAAGGTTTAGTTGCTGAATTGGTTGCTCGTACAATTGAACCATGTAAGATTGCACTTAAAGATGCAGGTCTTTCAACCTCTGACATCTCTGACGTAATCTTGGTGGGTGGTCAGTCTCGTATGCCACTTGTACAACAAAAAGTACAAGAGTTCTTCGGCCGTGAGCCACGTAAAGACGTGAACCCAGATGAAGCTGTAGCGATGGGTGCTGCGATTCAAGGTGCAGTACTTTCAGGTGATAAAACTGACGTACTTCTTCTTGACGTAACTCCGCTTACACTTGGTATTGAAACAATGGGTGGCGTGTTAACAGCGATCATTGAGAAAAACACGACGATTCCTGCGAAGAAATCTCAAGTGTTCTCAACTGCTGCAGACAACCAACCAGCTGTAGACATTTCAGTTTACCAAGGTGAACGTAAAATGGCTCAACAAAACAAATTGTTGGGTAACTTCCAATTGGGCGATATTCCACCTGCTCCACGTGGTGTACCACAAATTGAAGTATCATTTGACATCAACGCTGATGGTATCTTGAAAGTATCTGCAAAAGATAAGAGCACAGGTAAAGAGCAATCAATTCAAATTAAAGCTAACTCTGGTTTGAGCGATGCTGAAATTGAAGCGATGATCAAAGATGCTGAAGCAAATGCTGAAGAAGATCGTAAATTTGAAGAATTAGCGAAAGCACGTAACGAAGCTGATGCACTTGTTTCTTCTGCTCAAAAAGCAGTAAAAGATCTTGGTGAACAGGTAACTGCTGATGAGAAATCTGCAATCGATGCTGCTGTAGCTGAGCTCGAAGCAGCGACTAAAGAAAACGATGTAGATGCAATCAAAGCGAAAACTGAAGCACTTCAAAACATCATTATGCCGATCACTCAACGTGCTTATGAAGCTGCACAAGGTCAAGGCGGTGCTGAAGGTTTTGATCCTAACGCTTTCCAAGGTGCTGAAGGTCAAGCTCAAAAAGCAGATGACGGCGTTGTAGATGCTGAGTTCACTGAAGTGAAAGATGACAAAAAATAATTTGTCGCTTTAACTGAGTTTTTCAAAGCTTAAAAAAAACCGCGCGAAAGCGCGGTTTTTTTTGTAGATGATTTCATCTGCATCAGACTATATTCAAATAACACGCAAACGTTCAAACAGCCACATTCTTCTCGACTGCCAATCTGGCTAAACTTAGATTTGCATAGCGCTAAATTTCAGTTAAATTAATGCAAAATAAACAAGTTTTGCGACGCTATGCGTTTGATTTTAATTATTGTTGTCATCGTTTTGAGTACTTGGTGGATCTATCAAACCAAGCAGCATCCTCAACTGAAATTTAATTCAATTTCAGATCGACTTTTACACCCTCTCGATACCCGACTGCGTTATCGGGTTGCTGATGTCGATCCGCGTTTTGGATTAAGCCAGCAACAAGTCATTCAACTTAGCCAAGAAGCCGCAGAGATATGGCATAAAGGGACACTCAAACCGTTATTTATCTATGACCCAAATGCACAACTGGCGATCCATCTAATTTATGATGATCGCCAAGAACAATACAATGCCTATAAGCAAGTCCAAAAGACCTTAGCCGCAGATAAAGCCCGTAATGATTTATATGCCGAGAACTTAGCAAATTCGAGAAAAGGTCTGGAGATGAATGAGCAACAGCTCCGATCAAAACAAGCCATGATTCGTGCGGAAATCGCACAGCTGTCGCAAGAACGTATGAATTGGAGCCGAATAGAGCATGCACAAGGCCCCAATATGCAACGCGTTGAAAGAGAACTTGAGCAAGTTAAAGCACAAGCGATGCAATTAGACCAAGAAATAGATCGATTTAATCAGCAAAATGATCAATTTAACCAACAAGTCTTAAGCTATAACCAGCAAATTGATCAATATAATGCAGGCGTGATACAAGCCAGTCAGCGCTTTCCTGCTCGAGAGTTTCATAAAGGTGTCTTTATGGGCGATCAGATTCAGATTTATCAATTTGATGCCGAAGATGATTTACGCCTTACCCTTGCCCACGAACTCGGACACGCTCTCGGCTTATCTCACCATAATGACCCTGCTGCATTAATGTACCCAATCTTAGGCGCGCAACAATTAGAAAACTTTAAACTGATGCCAGCAGACCAAGGCTTACTATATTATCGTTAGAATACGCTGAGCAAAAAAACCATACAATCTATAAGGATATTATAGGATTCACCAACAATAATTAGCATTTCATGTTATTGTTGATTTGCAATAATTCCCTTATATCAATGACATCTTACGTGGAGAGCAATGTGAGTTACTACCATATCTTAATTGAAGTGAATGACCACATCAGCACGATTGAACAAACCCGTGATATTGAGATTTTTGATATTACAGATATTCAACCTTATCTCCATGCGGTACTTTTACCCTTTTTTAATGAGCAATTAATTGAGCTCGAAGACGAAAATCTTGAGTTTAAAGATGTCTTGCATTTACAGGTCAAACAAACCCTATTGCCGATCCGTGACCTCATCGAAGAAGAACAACGCCTGCTTCCGAGTGATACCGATGTCACCATTACGGCATATGAAATTTTTAATAATTATCAATTGACTCAAGACGTGACTACCGTAATTTTAGATCTATTAGAAGCACTAAAATTTGAAGCCTAATATCGATTTTAAACATTAAAAAAGCCCTCTAAATGAGGGCTTTTTTATGGCTCAATTCATCATCACGATTAGATCGAGAATGAAGATCCACATCCACACGTGGTTGTCGCATTCGGGTTTTGAACCACAAATCGAGAACCTTCAAGACCTTCAATATAGTCGACTGTTGAACCAACTAAATATTGATAGCTCAGTGAATCAACCAACATCTTCACATCACCATTGATAAATTCAGCATCATCTTCGTTTTGGCTTTCAGCAAAATTAAATCCATATGAGAAACCTGAACAACCACCACCAGTCACATATACACGTAACATAAGGTCTTGATTACCTTCACTCTCACGCAATTGGCGTACTTTATTGGCAGCATTGTCAGTCAGCACAAGTGCTTGAGCATTCATGATGGATTCCTCTGAGTCATTGGGGTGTCTTTAAAAAGAAAAGACCATATTTCAAGTATAACATACTCAATATATGGTCAGTCTTCACAGTTTAAAGTTAAATCAGAGTATTTTTCTCAAGATTCATTTAAAACTTATTTATAGTTTTCTTCCTGTAATGCGCATTCGAAGTTTTTAGGGTCTTGTTTACAGCGGAATTGCCATAATAGTTTCATCATTCGCTTGTCGTAGATACCACGTTTAGTCAAATCGATACGCGCTTCACGCATCATTTTTTGATAACCAGCTTTGTCTGCTGTTGGAACATCCATCCAATATTTGGCTGGAATTTCTGACTTCATTTTGCCTAATATCGTGAATGCACGAGGTAATTGTGTTTTGACCCAATCACGTGATTTTTGCCCATACCCCGCTGGGAATTTATCTGGGCGAATAATAATATTTCCCGTCACTTGTAAAATTGGATAATTGACAATTGCGCCTTTGCTGCCTAAACCTTTATGTAATTCTAATGGTTTGAACACAGCTGCAGGAGCACCAATAATATCCACCTGACCATTGTTAAATTTGGCGCCAAAATTGGTTACATCAGCACTGACTGCTTGAGCTCCGACCTGCTGCACCATAATTTTCTGTGCTTCATCGTAGTCAAGCACCGCAATTTTTTTACCTGCTGCTTTAGCGACAGTATTAATACTTCGGTCATTCACTAACAGATAGGCATCACCAACAGGTATCACACCTGCCACTTCATATTTACTATTGACCATGCTCTTAGCAAATGTTGGACTTGCAAGACCTTGCATAACTTTTACGGCCAATTTCAAATCTGGAATCGCACCAATGGCATCTAAAGAACCGGTAAAATTATTGAATTGGCGACCACGCATACCAGTAACACTGATCCCATCACATTTACCAGCTTTAAAATCTTCTGCAATCACCGCTTCATTTTGACCGACGCGGAGCTCAATGTCTGCGCCCCAGTTTTTTGCCGCCAATTGATAATCTTTCATCAGGGTAAAAACATCACCATTTTTACCGACCAAATCAAATACGCATACCACTTGCTTCGCTTGAGCTACGCCATTTACCGCTATTAATGCAGCAGCAACACTCAATGCCTTTGTCCATTGTTTCATACTGACTTTCCTTGTTTTTTTACTGTTTTTGTTTTTTAACCATTTTTTGAATTTTGGGTCATGCTGAGTTCGATTCAATTGACTCACAGCCCTCGATTTGAATTTAGATTACCTGAATATTTTGCTCACTCAATGGCGAGAATGACCTGTAAATTTGCAAAAAAAAGCCTGGATAAATCCAGACTTTTTTCTTTAAATATCAGCTTATTCGCCGCCAAGTGAACATTCAAAATTGGCTTTATCGACAGAGCAACGTGCCTTTTTCAATACTGACATCATGCCTGCATCGTAAATTCCACGTTTCGTCATATCCATACGACCTTCACGCAGTAATTTTTGATATTTGGTTTTATCTTCTGCACTTAGGTTAAGTTTATATTTCGCAGGAATACCCGCTTCTAGACGGTTAATCATCGCGATACTCTTCGGTAAGTGTTTCACAAACCAATCACGTGATTTTTGACCAAAGCCAGCTGGGAACTGATCAGGACGAATAATAAAGTCCGCAGTCACTTGTAGAACTGGGAAGTTAAACATCGCACCATTGGTACCTAAACCTTTATAGATCTCTAATGGTTTGTAGGCATATGCAGGCGCACCCACCATATCCACCTGACCATTATTAAACTTCGCCACAAAGTTAGATACATCTGAAATCACAGCTTGAGCGCCGACACGTTGCACCATAATTTTTTGTGCTTCGTCATAGCCTAATACTGCAAACTTTTTACCTGCTGCTTTTTCAATTGAGTCAATTTTCTTGTCTTTGACAAAGATGAATGCTGAACCCAGTGGGGCAATACCCGCCACTTCGTATTTTTTACCACCTAGGTTACTAACCATTTTTGCAGCATTACGTTGGTCTAATGCAAAGGTAATCGCACGTTGCGCAATCGCATTGCTCGGTGCGCCACCCAGCGCATCAATAGAGCCTGCAAATTTATTGTACTGACGGGCACGCATCGCCGTCATAAATACGCCGTCACATTTACCTGCTTTAAAGTCATTGTCGGCTACTGCTTCGTCTTGACGCGGAATTAAGTTAATTTCAGCACCCCAGCTTTTTGCTGCAAGCGCCCATTCTTGAGCCATTTGATATGACTCGCCTGACTTACCCAGTAAGTCAAATACACAGATATCTACTTTTGCTGCCTGAGCTGAACCAGCAAAGCCAATTGCAGCAAACGTAGCCAATGATAGGAGCGTTTTTTTCATTCTATTTTCCTTTCAAATCTTTTTATGGTTCAGAGGTGTCCTTACACAAGCCCGATATTAAGCAAGTTAAATTAAAAAAAATAGAGCATTTACTCCATTTATATATGTCATTTTGGCATATTCTGTTTTTCTGTGATGCATATCACTTTTTATTCAAAGTGAAATTATAAATATAATCATCATCTTATATTTGCAAAAATGGCTTTTTACATTTACAGCGATTGCATCAAAATTTACAAAGAAATACAGAAAAAAGCTTATTCACCCGCCACTGAACACTCAAAATTGGTTCGCTCAATCGTACAACGGGCTTTTTTTAGTACCGTCATCATGGTGGAGTCATAGATCCCTTGTTTGGTTAAATCCATCCGTCCTTCACGCAATATTTTCTGATACTTTAACTGATCATCTTTGCTGAGATTCATCTTATATTTGGCAGGAATTTCAGCTTCCATACGTTTCACCATGGCAAAACTTTTTGGTAATTGCTTAACAAACCATTGCCGAGAAAGTTCAGCAAAACCTTCTGGGAATTTATTATTACGAATAATCAGGTCTGCCGTGACATTCACCACAGGAAAATTCACCATCGCCCCGGTAGTGCCTAAGCCTTTTGAAATTTCGAGTGGCTTAAAGGCATAAGCTGGCGCAGCCACAATTTCAACTTCGGCCTGATTAAACTTGCGAATAAAATTAGAAATTTCTGACATCACTGGCACAGCGCCAACACGGTCGACCATCACTTTTTGCGCATAATCATAATGCAAAATGGCAAATTTTTTACCTTCAGCTTTTTCTAAATTATTGATATTGCGATCACGGACAAAAATGTAGGCTGAACCAATTTGCCCGATCCCTGCCACTTCATAACTATCTTTGCCTAGATTGCTAATCAGTCGTTTACTGTTCCGTTTATCTAAGACATAGGTAATGGCTTTTTGTGCGATAGTATTATTCGGTACACCGCCAATGGCATCAATCGAACCGGCAAATTTGTTATACGCACGTGCCCGCATCGAGGTCATATAAAATGCGTCACATTTCCCTTCTTTAAAATCTTTATCGACTTTGGATTCATCTTGATATGAAATCAGTTGAACTTGTGCTCCCCATGCCTTACTAGCCAGAGACCACTCTTCCATCAGCTTATAAGATTCCCCTGCTTTTCCAAGTAAATCGAACACACAAACCTTCTGATTGGCATAGCTTTGTGCAGACATCACACCTGAAAGAAGCGATAAAATTAAAATTCCTTTTCTCATTTCTTATATTCCCAATATGTTTTATTAATCCATTTAAAACAACAACTTGAAATATTTTTTTAATACTAAAGCCCGTTCAATATACCTAAATACGTGGAATCTGTCACATTTTTTCAGATGGTTGCGATGCTTTGTTTTTTCTTTTGCAAAGCCATCCATTAGAATAGCCACACATTCTTCTTGTTTAGTTAGTTCCATGATTCAGTTAGACCAACTTTCCATTCGTCGCGGTGGGCGTGTTTTATTTCAAAAAGCATCTATGCAATTGCATCCAGGCTGGAAAATCGGCTTAACCGGTGTAAATGGTGCGGGTAAATCGACTCTTTTTTCTGCGCTTTTAGGTGGAATGGAGTCTGATGGTGGTTCATTAACTCGTCCTGCGGTATGGACCGTCGCGCATATGGCACAAGAAATCAAAGCACTTGATATGAAAGCGATTGATTTCGTTCTATCAGGCGATGAGGAATATTGGGATATACAACATAAACTTGAACATCCAGAACAATTAGACAATGAAGCGTTGGCACACTTATATGGCCGATTTGATGAAATCCATGGCTATACAGCTCCATCCAAAGCCTCACAACTGATGGCCGGCCTGGGTTTCTTTGAACATCAGTCCCAGCTCAATGTTTCAAGCTTTTCAGGTGGTTGGCGTATGCGTTTAAACCTTGCGCGTACCCTGATGAGCCGTTCCGACCTCTTATTACTCGATGAACCAACCAACCACTTAGACTTAGATGCGATTTTGTGGTTAGAAGATTGGTTAAAAGCTTACGAAGGTACACTAATCTTGATTTCACATGACCGTGATTTCTTAGATGCGGTGACTGATCATATTTTACATATCGAAAATCAAGAGCTGACACTTTACACCGGCAACTATTCGACCTTTGAACGCACCCGCTCTGAGCGCTTGGCACAACAACAACAAGCCTATGAAAAGCAGCTTGAAACCCGTGCGCATCTCCAAAAATTTATTGACCGTTTTAAAGCCAAAGCGACTAAAGCTAAGCAGGCTCAAAGCCGTATTAAACAATTAGAACGCATGCAGGAACTTTCTGCGGCGCATGTCGATACACCATTTACCTTTAGTTTCCGTGAACCGACCAAAATGAGTTCACCACTGCTGCAAATGGAACACGCAGATATTGGCTATGGCGACAAACTGATCGTGACCAATGTAAACCTGCAAATTACCCCAACCAGCCGAATTGGTTTACTCGGGATGAATGGTGCGGGTAAATCAACCTTAATTAAATCGTTAGTTGGTGACCTTCCTTTATTACAAGGGACACGCAAAGCCTCTGAACTGTTGAATATTGGCTATTTTGCTCAGCATCAAATGGATGCTCTAGATGGCAATGCCAGCCCGATGTTGCAACTATCTCGAATTGCTGACAAAAAAATCAGTGAAGCTGCATTACGTTCATTTTTAGGCAGCTTTGGTTTTAGTGGCGAACGCATGGATACACCAAGTGAAGGCTTTTCAGGCGGTGAACGAGCACGATTAGCTTTGGCTTTGATTGTTTGGCAACGTCCCAATGTTTTAATTCTAGATGAACCGACCAACCATTTAGACCTTGATATGCGTCATGCCCTAACTATGGCATTACAAGATTTTGAAGGCGCTGTGGTTTTGGTTTCGCATGAACGTCAATTGATTGCCAGCGTTTGTGACGAATTATTGTTGGTACATCATGGTAAATGTCGCGAATTTGATGGTGACCTCGTGGCTTATGCCGATTGGCTGCGTCAAGCGCGAATCGACATGATGAAAAATAGCCAACAAGCCCCTACTCCCATCAAATCTCAAGTTGAAACTAAACAGACGATTTCTAAAGTCGATAAAGAAGCGCAGCGTAAAGAAGCTGCACGTCAGCGTGAATTGACCCGCCCGATTCGTAAAAACATTGAAAAAAATGAAGCGCAAATCAGCAAAATTCAGCCACGCTTAAACGAAATCGAGGAATTATTAGCAGACAGTGCTTTATATGAAG
Source organism: Acinetobacter sp. YH12251 (assembly GCF_013417465.1). Lineage (NCBI taxonomy): Bacteria > Pseudomonadati > Pseudomonadota > Gammaproteobacteria > Moraxellales > Moraxellaceae > Acinetobacter > Acinetobacter sp. YH12251. The sequence continues at coordinate 15,064 of NZ_VPDZ01000019.1, forward strand.
CCAGTCGTAAAGATGACTTACTCAAACTAATGAATGAGCAAACAGAATTAAAAGCCAAACTTGAATCTGTCGAAGAGCAAATGCTTGAATTAATGATGGAATTAGAAGAAATGGAAAGTAGTTTTGAGGCTTAATTTAAAAAGCAAAACCCTAGATTTGCATTATTAAGAAAACCTAACTTAAGCTCAAAAAATCAATCGCCGTGAAATTTAAAAGTTCCACGGCGATTTTTTATTTATACTTCACAATAATAATCACACTATAAATCTAAAAAATATTTAAAAAATCGAATGTTCATATCCAACTGGTTATTGCATCGTTAAGGCATTTCTATTCGTAAAGAATTTAAAAATTCAGCGATAGCTTTTACCCTAATTTTGTAAATGAATTCAAAAAATATACTTCACATCAAACTCATTGCCGTAGTTATCCACAAAAGCCATTTTTAAATTCAAATCTTAGTTTTAAATTCATTTTTATTTTTTAAATTCAAAATATCGAACCACCTTTTTGTGGATAAATATTTTTAAATAATATTATCCACAATTATAAATAACTTTGATGTTGAACACTATTAAATGTGAAAATTCACAAAACTTATCCATATTTGCAAGATGGATGCATTTTATCTCTACTGACTACATCAATTTAAACTTTTTATTGTTTAAGATAAGGCAGAAGGATGGGCTTTTTTTGCCTTTAAAAAACGTAATTCTTGTATTTTCCAGGTCTGATCAAAATGCCAGATTTCCTGTATTTGCTGCTGTGTTTCGGCTAAACCAATTAAAATTTTGCACTCAGTTTGGTCACGATTAAACTCATAATCTTCAAATTCTACGTCTGGTTTTTGTGGTTTCCAAACCCCATTTTTCACTGCATGTGCAATACGTTCATAGCGGACATAATTACTTTCGACACGCCCGTCTTGCTCATAAACCACCTTAAAGTGCTCATCTTCGTATTCGGCTAAAACAGTATAATTTCCGGTAAAAAATGCATTTACCCAGATGTCACGAATGTGTTCAAGTTGATTGTCCATCATATATAGACCTCTTATTTTTAGCTGCTAAGTTCAAATAGATTTGAGCTTAGCATCAGAATAAGTCAATTTAATAAAACACAAATTGGCGATTTAATATTCAATTTCATTTAAGATAGCACAAAAAAAAGCACTCCGAAGAGTGCTTTTTTGAATGATTCTGTAATCAGAATTTAGGCATCAATATCCGCATTTAACGCATTTTCTTCAATGAAAGCACGACGTGGTTCCACATCATCACCCATCAAGCAAGAGAACATACGATCAGCTTCAATCGCGTCCTGTACCGTTACTTGCAGCATGTTACGGTTCTCAGGATCCATCGTGGTTTCCCAAAGCTGCTCAGCATTCATCTCACCCAAACCTTTATAGCGCTGAATCATCATGCCACGGCGTGAGTCTTGTAGGATGTTTTGCCAAACCTGATGGAAGCTGCTCACTGGAATTTTGCGCTCGCCTTTTTGTAGGTAAGCACCTTCTTCCAATAAGGTGAACCAACTCTTCGAATTTTTGAGTAAACGCGCATATTCACCTGAACCCAATAGACCTGAATCTAACAAGTATTGGTGCGGTAAATTATGAACATAGATGGTAATACGTGGGAAATAGGTCGCTGACTTATTGCCTTCAGTATCTTCATGCTCAAAAGTTTCTAAGCTTAATTCAGGACGTAAGCTTGGTTGAGTTTTCTCAATATTGGCACGTAGTTGCTCACCCCAAGTCTGTACATAGTCTTGGTTATTTGCTTGATCTAACTTAAAGCCTTCTACTGCCAATAAACCATCCAACACACTTGCAGGATAACGTACAGTCAGACGATGCAAACTCTTTTGAGAGGTTTGATAATCCGCAATCACACCCGCTAAAGCCTCACCACGAATGGCTGGTGCTTCTGCACTGATGTGTAATTCAAGCTCATCAATTGCATTTGAAATCAGGTAAGTCTCAAGCGCATCATTATCTTTGATGTACTGTTCTTGCTTGCCTTTTTTCAGCTTATACAACGGTGGCTGTGCAATATAAATATATCCACGTTCCACAAGTTCTGGCATTTGACGGAAGAAGAAGGTCAATAGTAGCGTACGAATGTGCGAACCATCGACGTCGGCATCGGTCATGATGATGATTTTGTGATAACGCAGTTTATCTGGGTTATATTCCTCACGACCAATACCACAACCTAAAGCGGTAATCAGTGTTCCCACTTCTTGAGAAGAAATCATCTTGTCAAAACGTGCACGTTCCACGTTGAGGATTTTACCTTTCAGCGGCAAAATCGCTTGCATCTTACGGTTACGGCCCTGTTTTGCAGAACCACCCGCAGAGTCACCTTCGACTAAGTAAAGTTCAGACAACGCAGGATCTTTTTCCTGACAATCGGCCAATTTACCTGGCAGGCCTGCAATATCAAGCGCACTCTTACGACGAGTCATTTCACGTGCTTTACGCGCTGCATCACGCGCACGGGCTGCATCAATAATTTTGCCTGCAATCGATTTAGCGGCTTGGGGGTTCTCTAAAAGATATTCAGAGAACGATTTATTCATGGCTTGCTCAACCGCAGTTTTCACTTCGCTCGACACCAATTTTTCTTTGGTTTGCGAAGAAAATTTTGGATCAGGCACTTTCACCGAAACAATCGCAGTTAAACCTTCACGCGCATCATCACCAGAAACTGCTACTTTCTCTTTTTTGAGTAAGTTTTCGCTTTCCATGTAGCTGTTTAAGCCACGAGTTAATGCAGCACGGAAACCCGCTAAATGCGTGCCACCATCTTTTTGTGGAATGTTGTTGGTAAAGCAACGAACATTTTCCTGATAAGAATCATTCCACTGCAATGCAACTTCTACACCAATGCCATTATCCGCTTGAGTAGTAAAATGGAAGATATCATTCAGATGGGTTTTGCCTTGGTTAATATATTTTACAAACTCAGACAAACCACCTTCATAGTCATAAACGTGCTCTAAATTGATACGTTCGTCACGTAGCACAATTCTCACACCTGCATTCAAGAAAGATAATTCACGTAAACGACGCGCCAAAATATCGACATTAAAAATCGTTTGACTGAAGGTTTCAGCACTTGGCCAGAAACGTATACGTGTACCTGTACGATCTGTCTCACCCACCACCTTTAATGGATACACGGAATCACCGTGTTTATATTCTTGCTGGTGGATTTGACCCGCACGATGAATAGTTAATTCGAGCTTGCTTGAAAGCGCATTCACCACGGATACGCCTACACCATGTAGACCGCCTGAAACTTTATAGCTGTTATCATCAAATTTACCGCCCGCATGCAGAATCGTTAAAATCACTTCTGCTGCAGAAACACCTTCTTCTGGGTGAATGTCGGTAGGAATACCACGGCCGTTATCCGATACGCTCACAGATTCATCTTCATGGATGGTGACTTGAATTTCGTCACAATGACCTGCCAACGCTTCATCAATTGAGTTATCGACAACTTCAAACACCATGTGGTGTAGGCCAGTACCATCGTCAGTATCACCAATATACATGCCCGGACGCTTACGTACAGCGTCTAGACCACGTAATACTTTGATGCTAGAGGAATCATAAGCTTTTTCTATGGTTTGTTCTGTTTGAGAAGCAGCTTGATCTTCTGAACTCATGGTTTCTCCCTAGTGAAAAATAGGTCTATCCAAAGGTGGTATTTCATTGCACAACAGCCTGCACCGTACCATTTTCAACTTTGAATAATTGATAAGAAATAGATAAATCATGTAAGTGTTTTTGCACTGAATCATGGTCTAAAGTGGTAATAAAAACTTGACTACCAAGATGGCTTAAACGCTCAATTAAACGCTGTTGTGCGGTTAAATCTAATTCTGCTGTCAGATCATCTAATAATACCACAGTTTCCTTATTACAAGCATGTAGCATTGCAATCTGTGACAGTTTTAACGCCATGATCAATAACTTTTTTTGCCCACGAGAGAGCACAACATCTGCATCACCCATAGCGGTTTTCAACCTTAAATCTGCACGGTGCGGACCATACTCAGTATAGCCACGTTCGCAGTCTTTAAAGTGCTGATTGGTCAGATCATTCAGCAGTCCTGTTTCAGCATGAAAGCCTGCACTATATTCCAATGTCACTGTTAAATGCGGCAATAATGCTTGGAGATCTTGTTGGAAATATCGCGTCCACTGTTCCACCACATTACTCCGTAGACTATGCAAGATCTCACCATAATCACTGAGCATTTTGTTCCACGGTTCTAGGTCAGACAAACTCAAATGACGTCGTGATTTCAGCAAACTATTCCGCTGTTTTAATGCCCGCGCATAATATTGCCATGCATGGTAAAACTCCGGTTCCACGTGGAACATCAACCAATCTAAAAGTTGACGTCGTGGCTTCGCACCATGATCAATAATATCGGTACTTTGTGGGTCGATGAGTTGTAGTGGTAAAATCTTAGCCAACTGCCCTTGTGTCCCCACAAGGTCGCCATTGACTTTAATCACTTGCTCGCCCGACTGCATTTTTTGCATGCCAATACGGTCTGTTGCAGACTGCGCAAAGACGACAGCGTCAGGGCTATTATTTTGAATATAGTTTTTTGGAATATGGGTTCGAAAAGAACGTCCAGTTGCCAGCAAATGTACTGCTTCTAATACAGACGTTTTACCTGAACCATTTTGCCCATAAAAGACATTAAACGGCTGCAACCCAGAGAGTGCAACCGTCTTTAAATTTCGAACACGTTCTACATGTAAACGCGTGATATGCATAATAATTGAGACGTCAGTCCAAATTAAACACGCATTGGCATCACAACATAGGTTTGATCTTGTTGTTGTGGATCTTGTACCAATACCGACTGGTTCGCTTCTGTCATGGTCATTGCAACATCATCACCATCCAATACATTCAGAACTTCCAATAAGTACTGTGCATTGAATGACATTTCCATCGGTGCATCAGCATATTGAATCGCGAGATCTTCGATAGCTTCATCCTGCTCAGGGTTATTGGCACGAAGTTGTAAAGTGTCCGCATCAAACTTCAAGAATACGCCGCGCAATTTTTCATTACTTAAAATCGCCACACGTTGTAGTGATTGTTTAAATACATCATGTGCAATGCGCACGTTTTTATCGCCACCACGTGGAATCACTCGGCGGTAGTCAGGGAATTTACCATCGATCAATTTTGTGGTGAAACGTACGGTAATATCACCCTGCTCTTTATCACGGCTGGCAATGGTAATCGTTACATTTAATAATTCACGACCAATTAACAACGATAATTGCTCGTCTTCAACACTCAATAGACGCTGCAATTCACCTACGGCTTTACGTGGAACAATCGCTTGCATTGCTTGTGTCGCATTCGAGCTTGCCGCTGTTTCACACATCGCCAAACGGTGACCATCGGTCGTTACTGCACGCAATTGATTTTCATCAATTTCAAGCAAAGTACCTGTCAAATAGAAACGTACATCTTGAACCGCCATGGCAAAAGATGTTTTCTCGAATAAACGCTTTAACTCACGCTGAGTCACACCAACTTGAGTGCCTTGAGTATTTTCAGTGGTTAATAATGGATAGTCTTCTGCAGGCAAAGTACCCAATACAAAACGACTGTTTCCAGATTTTAAAATACAACGTTGATCTTCAGTAATTTGCAAATCAATCAATGCCGCTGACGGTAATGATTTACAGATATCCATCAATTTACGTGCAGGAACAGTCGTCACCCCTGCTTGTAAACATGCACCTTCAGTAAGTGGTGTACTTGCAACCAGTTCCACTTCAAGATCTGAACCGGTAATGGTCAAAGCTTGCTCTGTTACCTGTACTTTTACATTGGATAAAATATTTAAGGTATGGCGACGTTCAACCGCTCCTACGACATGTGATAGAACATTCAGTAAGCTTTCTTTCGCGATTTTTAAACGCACGATACATTCCTCTAAAAACTGAAGACAGACAAAATAAATTAATTTTTTAGCAGTGTACTATGCGGCAGAATATACCGCATTGCAAGAACAGAATTTGAACGAAAAGACTTAACTTTGTAGCAGACGTTGCAAGTTTTTATAGTCCTCATTGAAGATTGGATCTTCTTCACGCAGGCTTTGTACTTTTTCACAGGCATGCATCACAGTACTGTGGTCACGATTACCAAAAGCCATACCAATTTCAGGGAAACTATCCCCTGTCAGCTCACGTGCTAGCCCCATAGCCAACTGACGTGGACGTGCATAAATCCGCGTACGTTTTGGGCCAACCAATTCTTTGAGTGGAATACGGAAATATTCACTCACCACACGCTGAATATTTTCAGTACTAATAGTACGTGCACGAATCGCCAACACATCTTTTAATGATTCACGCACCACATCTAGATCGATTGGGGTACCTTTAAAACGAGAAATGGCTACAACTTTATTCAGCGCACCTTCTAGTTCACGAACATTGGCAACCACTTGTTGAGCAATAAACAGCGCACAATTACGTGGAAGTTCCACCCCATTGCTTTCCGCTTTTTTCAGTAAAATTTCAATGCGGGTTTCGATATCTGGTGGTTCCACACCCACCGATAAGCCCCACGAAAAACGTGAAACCAAACGTGGATCAAGTTCAGTCAGTTCTTTTGGATAACGATCTGAGGTTAAAATGATTTGCTTAGATTCATCTAATAACGCGTTGAAGGTATAGAAAAACTCAACCAAGCTGGCCTCTTTACCCGCCAACAAATGAATATCATCCACCAATAACAAATCTAATGAACGACAATTTTTCTTAAATTCTTCGACCTTACCTTTCTGTAGAGAGCTCACAAAGTCTTGTACAAAACTTTCAGCCGTCATGTACATCACACGTGCATTCGGCTTCGCTTGTAATAATGCATTACCTACGGCTTGCATCAAATGGGTTTTACCTAAACCAGTCGGTCCATATAAAAATAATGGGTTATGCTGTGAAGCACCGGGTTGTGTAAGTACTTTACGACAGGTTTCTGCCGCCATCTGATTGGAACGGCCTTCAACAAACAAGGAAAAGGTAAATAATGGGTTAAGCTGACGCTTACGGTTATTTTTTGAAGACGTCTCTTCTTTTTCTTTTTTAGGACGATTCGGTGCAGAAACATGCGGCGTTGACTCTAATGCTGCGGTGGTTGTTGCAGGTTGCTCAGCTGCAGATAAAATTGCACCAGGCCGTGAATCAACCAAAATCTCGACTTTACGTACCCGACCTTCAGACAACTGTTCCGCTAAAATAGAGATCAGTTCTAAATGGTGCTCTTGAATATAGCGTGTCCAATACGGATTCGGTGCATAGAGTTTTAGACTATCACCTGCATCTTCTGCCACTAGTGGGCGTATCCACATTGTATAGACATTTCCTGAAAGCTCTTGTCGCAAGCGAGTTAAGCAGTCTGTCCAAAGCATGTGAAACCCCTATTTCAGTCCATTGTACGAAAAAAATAATTCAACCCCGCCTAAGCGGGCAGCCATTCTAACCATCTTATCCACATCTGTCATGAACAAATCAGTCGAAATCGATCAAAAAAACGCAAATTGAGTTTAAATTTAAATTTAAATCACGTGTGGATAAGTTTATCCGCAAGCTGTGGATAAATTGTAGCACAAAGTTATCCACAAACTATCAAAATTATAAAAACATCGTTATCCACAATGTAATTATTTGTTTTTTAAATCTAAAAATGCGTTTTCCACAGAAAATATCAACACTAATAGTAATAAATTTAAATTTTAAAATTTGAATTTATTTATAAGATCGACCCATTCTGGGGATAACTTGATGGTTAGTTTAAATTCAAATTTAAATTCATAAAAACCAATTGACAAATTTGAGATTGTGGATAAATTTGTGAGTAAACTTGAAGATAACTTAAATAATTAATATATACAATGATTTAGTTTGTGGGTATTTTAATTTAAAACTTTCTGACTGATTTCTAATCCTTATACTATCTTGATATATCACAGCCTAGATTTTGAAAGAAAGCGTGTTTTTCATTGACAGCTCAAGCAATGAGCACTAAAATCGCGAACCTTTACTGAAAGATCATTTTTGGAGTTTCGATATGAAACGTACTTTCCAACCTTCTGAGTTGAAACGTAAACGCGTTCATGGTTTCCGTGCTCGCATGGCTACTAAAGCTGGCCGTCAAGTATTAGCGCGTCGTCGTGCAAAAGGTCGTCACAGCTTAACTGTTTAATTTCAGTTAAGACTGTCAAGACTTGGGTGTTATGACAACACTTTACGGCTTTAGCACAGATGTGCGAATACACTGTGCTGCCGATTATAAAAGTGTGTTCGATGGTGCGCTTTTTAAAGTGCATCAACCCCATTTCTTATTTCTAGCAAAAATCTCCGAACAGCCGAATAGCCGTTTGGGTATTGTTGTTGCTAAGAAAAAAGTGCGCCGCGCACATGAAAGAAATCGAGTAAAACGACTTGCACGCGAAAGTTTTCGCCTGCATCAACAGCAGTCTAATGTATTAGATATTGTCGTTATGCCAAAAATGGGCATAGAGGCGGTACCGAATGCAGAGTTGCATCAGCAATTACAATTTGCTTGGCAAAAATTGCAGCGCCTTGCAAATAAGCATAAAAAAATAGCTACCTCCTCACAAGCGTAGAGATGACCAATGGTTCGTTTACTGCATTGGCTCATTCGTTTCTATCAGATTGCGATTAGTCCTTTATTGGGACCACGCTGTCGTTATATTCCAACATGTTCTCAATATTCTTTGGAAGCAGTCCATCAACATGGTGCTGTACGTGGAGTGTGTCTAGCTGTTCAGCGTATTTGCCGTTGTCATCCTTGGGGCGGTTCAGGCTATGATCCTGTTCCATCAAAAGCAATTCGTTTTATTTCATTTCAGCAAATAGATTCTCAAACGCTTCACGTTGCTGTACCCTTTCGTGAACGTTTATTGAACCAAAATCACTCTAACCACTTGGGGTAATACCTATGCAACAATGGGCCAGGATTGCAATTCTAGGGGCCATGTTTGTTGTCGCATATTTGCTCATTTTGGCTTGGCAGAAAGATTATGGACATGCGGAACAAAAATCTCAGCAAAATGCTGCGGTGGTAACGCATGAAGTATCTGCCGATTTGCCAAATGGCCAGACAGCTACGGCTGCTACTGATGTGCCGCAAGCAAATAATGCTGCTACACAACAAACAACAGATGCCACTGCACCTGTTAGTCAACAGTTAATTTCAGTACAAACTGACCTTTACCATCTTTGGATTAATCCAAAGGGTGGCGATATTGTTCGTATTGAATTACTCAATCATGACAAAAATAAAGACAGCGACGAACCGTTTGTAATGCTTGAAAGCGATGCAAAACGTACTTATGTTGCTCAGTCTGGCTTAATTGGTCTTAATGGCCCTGACAGCAATCCGAAAGGACGTCCAACCTATGAAATTGAAAAATCTTCATATACGTTAAATGACGCAAAAGCTGTGAAGGGTAAAGATGGCCAAACAGCAAAAGTTTTGTCAGTACCAATGGTTTATAAAACAGCAGATGGTGTAGAGGTTATTAAAACCTTTAACTTCACTGAAGGTGAATACCCTGTTGTTGTGAATCATAAAATCGTGAACCGCAGTGCTCAGAACTGGCAAGGTCAGATGTTTGGTCAGCTTAAACGCGACAACTCTGAAGATCCAGGTAAATCTGATCAAGGTATTTTCACTTTAGGTACATTCCTTGGTGGTGCATGGGGTACGCCTGAAGAACATTACAACAAACTTAAATTTGCCAACTTCAATGAAGAAAAATTGAATGTTGAAGCAACTGGCGGTTGGGTTGCAATGGTTCAGCATTACTTCGTGAGTGCGTGGATTCCTGGACAGATCAAATTAACGCAAGCCAATGGTCAGCCTTATGCTGCGAAACTTGAGTCACGTAAATCTACTGATGATATGAACATCATTCAGTTCACATCGCCTGCAATCAATGTTCCTGCAGGAACTGTGGCAGAAGTAGATGCAACGTTCTATTCAGGTCCAAAAATCCAATCTGAATTAAAAGAATTGGCGGTTGGTTTAAACCAAACTGTAGACTACGGTTGGTTATGGCCTATTGCGAAATTATTGTTTGTCGGTCTTGAGTTTTTCCACGGTTTAGTGGGTAACTGGGGTTGGTCAATTATTCTATTGACGATTCTGGTGAAACTGATCTTGTGGCCATTGTCGTCGAAGAGCTACCGCTCTATGGCGAAAATGCGTGTGATTGCACCTGAAATGCAACGCATGAAAGAAGAGTTCGGTGAAGACCGTATGCGCTTCTCGCAAGAAATGATGGCATTGTATAAACGTGAACAAGTGAACCCACTATCAGGTTGCTTGCCGTTATTGCTCCAAATGCCGATCTTCCTTGCTTTGTACTGGGTGTTGATGGAGTCTGTTGAACTACGTCATGCGCCATGGTTAGGTTGGATTCAAGATTTATCTGCGATGGATCCATGGTTTATTTTGCCGCTATTAATGGGCTTGACCATGTTCATTCAGCAAAGTTTGAACCCACAACCGGCTGATCCAATGCAGGCGAAAGTCTTCAAAATCATGCCAGTGATCTTTACGGTATTTATGCTGTTCTTCCCTGCGGGCCTTGTGCTTTACTGGATCTGTAACAACAGTATTACTATTCTTCAACAAGGTTTGATTAACAAATCTGTTGAAAAAGAACGTTTAAAACGTGAAGCAGCTGACTCAGCAAACTAAGCATTGCTGATGGGCTGAATAAATCCGCTTAAGATGGTAATCTTAGGCGGATTTTTCTTTATCTGTCGTTTGAAAATTTTTAGGTGAATTTTATGTTAAACCGAACCACCATCGCAGCAATTGCCACACCGCCGGGTCGTGGTGGTGTCGGCGTGATTCGCCTGTCTGGTCCCAAATCTTATGCCATTGCAGAAGCATTAACGCAGCAATCCCTGCCTGAAGCACGTTTTGCTGGTTTCCGTAAGTTTTATGATGCATCGAATGAAATCATGGATGAAGGTTTGGTGATTTGCTTTCCAAATCCGCACTCTTTTACGGGTGAAGATGTGGTGGAGCTTCAAGGTCATGGCGGCCCCGTTATTCAAAATGCATTATTGGCGCGGTTACTTGAATTGGGCGCTATTGCTGCAAAAGCGGGCGAATTTTCAATGCGCGCCTTTGAAAATGGCAAAATGGACTTGGTGCAAGCCGAGGCGATTGCTGATCTGATTGATGCCACCTCACAAGCAGCGGCACGTTCAGCGGTACGTTCATTACAAGGTGCCTTTTCGAGCAAGGTCAATACGGTGTTAGAAAAACTTATCCATTTGCGTTTGCATGTGGAAGCAGCGATTGATTTTCCTGAAGAAGAAATCGACTTTTTGGCGGATGGTAAGATTTTGGGCTTATTGGATGAAGTGGCAAGCTCGGTCCATGCTGTGCAGCAATCTGCTCGTCAAGGTCAGCTACTGCGTGAAGGTCTACAAGTGGTGATTGCCGGTAAACCCAATGCAGGTAAGTCTTCTCTACTTAATGCTTTGGCAGGTGTTGAACGTGCGATTGTGACGGATATTGCCGGTACGACACGAGATGTTTTACATGAAAAAATCAGCCTCAATGGTTTGCCGATTACCTTGACCGATACCGCAGGTTTACGTGAAACCGGTGATATCGTCGAAAAAGAAGGGATTCGCCGCGCAATTAAAGAAATTGAGCAAGCTGACTTGTTACTTTTGGTCTATGACTTGAGTCAGGGCGAAGATCCACTACAATTGGCTCAAGCGTACTTTGCCGATCATATTGAACCGAAGCGGTTGATGTTAATTGGTAATAAATGCGATTTGACGGGATCTACCGCGGAAATTACCGATTTAAACGGTTTTCGACATATTCGGGTTTCGGCTAAACAAGAAACTGGCGTTCAAGCGCTTATTGATGCGATTACAGCGCATGCAGGCTTTCAACCAGAGGAAGATACCTTTATTGCTCGAACACGCCATTTAGACGCAATGAAGCGCACTCAGCGCTATCTTGCAGAAGCACGTGAGCAGTTGGTGGTTTATCATGCGGGTGAGTTGGTGGCTGAATCTCTACGTTTGGCGCAAAATGCCTTAGGTGAAATTACGGGCGATTTCAGTGCGGATGATTTGCTTGGGAAGATTTTTGGATCATTCTGTATCGGCAAGTAATAAAACGATTGAGCTCCTCATTTGATCCATTGATAGATCCACCCAAAGCACGATGTTGGAAATCATCGTGCTTTTTTTACATCGTTTAGCGTGGGTTTGAGCCAAAAATGATTTTAATGATCGATCTCAGCACATCTTTCGTTTTCATCCCATAAAAAGGATTGTTTGCTGCTCTTTTTGATGCGGCTTCAACTTTGACTTTGAGTGTTGCATAGTCTGGAAATTGTTGCTGTTGCGAGGATTTTTCGACCGCTGACAAAATATCAATTAAAAAAGCACGATTGATTTTTGAACTTAATGGAATGGATTGATACCACTGTTTTTCAAAGCGACGATCTAAAAAGATATCGGGAATTTCGGGGCTAGAGGCATAGAACATGGCTTTGGTGCGCATACATTTGCTGCATTGACCACAATTTTTAGGTCGAGCCCTATAGTCCACACAGATCGATAGGGTTTGTAAATCTAAGCCAGATTGGCTTAAAAATGCGGTCTTTTGTGATCGCGTGACATCATCGTCGAGGGTGATTAAGACCCCAGATCGGTTCTTCATCAATCGGTTGGATGCCGTATTTGAGCCATAGGGATGAACGAATAATTGTTGATCTAAACGATAATCGGCTGAAATTCGATATTGCTGGTAATGTTCAAAAATCGAAGCGCAGGAAAACAGCGAAAAGATATGTGTGACATGCGAACCTTTAGGGTTACAGCCATATTTACTGTACAGCGTGTAAGCATCGGTTTTTACCACACGACTTTGCTTAAAAACTTGGCTTCTAAAGTCATGGGTCTGATCCATTAAGGCCTGAAATTTTTCATGGTCATCAAATTTATAATCCATTCCATGCACAGTGAGACAATCAGAATCTTGCCCATTTTCAAGAAAAGCTTTGTATGTACTATAAGTGGAGTCAATCCCACCGCTAAAAAAGCTTAAATTTTGAGTGGTTTGGTTTGCCGGTGGTGTTTGGATAATCGATGCAGCACTGAGCATGACTGGTTGATATAAATCAGGTAACCAAGCGGCCCAGACCGTTGAAACCTCCCGTGCGGAGTGGAGGGTTTGTATTGAAATAGGTCCTTCTACATGCAGCGGGATGCCAAGGCGCATGGCAATGGGTAAAAAGCCCCAAACAATAAAATCATAGGTTTCTAATTGCGGTAAGGATTCAAACGGTAAAATATAGTGAATATTACCGTATTCGCTGCTAGCAATGATTTGATTTTCTACAGTGTTAATTTGACATTGAATTTTTAGCATTTTTTAAATTTTTGAATCACATCAGACAAGATCTTAATTTAATTTGATTGATTTTTATAGGGTTTCTTAATTGTTTTTGGGTTTAAGAAGCACCCAATACAAGATGCTTCTTGAATAAGTTTAGTGGTTAATTGGTGTTCAGACTACGGTGCCAAAGCAATAAGCCGATACACAATAAACCTACACCCATACAAAAACCTAAAACACCGACGATCAAGCCGAAATGATCAGATAAATAGCCGGCTGCAATAATTGGAATAATGGTTCCTAAATATCCGATAAACAAATAGGTCGAGATCACCGCAGCACGGTTTTGATTGTTGGTCATTTGATGAACTAAGCCAAATGCGCCTAAAAGCCCTAGACCATGCCCTACACCGACTAAAATATCGCTAATAAAAAACAATGCACTCCAGTGTTGGGTCATACATAGCGCAAGGAGCGCATAGCTCAGTATTAACACTATTAAGCCGGCATTGACACATTTTGCAGAAGGAATCGATTTCGCCATAAATTGCACGACAGCGGAAACCAGCAAGATACTTGCAATGGCACTACCACTGACCAAAGGGCCATGCCATGGGATCGCATCTTTGACGAAAGAGGGTGCGAGTGATGCAAATAAGCTGAAGGAGCCAAAGGCACAAAAGGCAGTCAGTCCAGCGATATAAAATCGTGAATGATCACGCTTTTCAGGCAATTCCAAATGTGGTGCCACTGAAAAAGGCTGTGGCTCAAAATTCGGTGTGCGAATAAAAAATAACCCTATTAAACACGCCAACCCCCCAAAGATCACAGGGATATAAGGGGTGACTAAAGGCTGTTCCGAAAATTGGGCAATCACTCCACCAATAAATGGGCCAAGACCAAAACCAATCACGGTAATGATTGAACTCAACTGTGGAGCATTATTTTTATGCGGTTCAGGAATGGTATAGACCAAACCAAGCATGGCTGAGGTGCTGATTAAACCCGAGGCAATCCCGATAATAAAGCGCCCGATAGATAACCACAGCGCATTACTGGCAAACACCGACAAGCTTAAACCTAAGATGATGCACGCCATACCGATTTGCAGGGTTCTTAAAAAACCAAAACTATTACTGGTACGACCTAAAAACAGCAAGGTCGCTAGGCAACCAAACATGTAGGCAACAAAGATATAGGTGATATGACTCGGCAGCAGTCCCCAAAGTTGTTGATAAATGGGATACAGAGGACTAGCTAGCGCTGTACCAATAGTGCCCATACAGAGTGCAAGGCTCACCATGATAAACGGTCGCCAAGAGGGAGATGTGGTCATTTTAAAGTCGCAGAGGTACAGTCAATAGGGTCAATATTGTGCTGTATGAGAAAGACGGAAATATGGGCTCAGTTTAATGCCGATTTTTTTCCATGGTCAAATCACAGTTGTAACTTTATCCATAGCGTTTAAGCAGTTTTACAAATTCTTCCAGTTCTGCTTCATTGATTTCAGCATCTTGAGGTAATACATGATGGCGTAAATGTGCTTCGATTAATTCATTCATTAATCCATTTACAGCACCTTTGATGGCCGCAACCTGTTGTAAAACCTCGATACACCCTGCTTCGGGTTGCTGTAAAGCCAGTTCAACCGCATTGACCTGACCTTGTAGGCGTTTAACCCGATTTAAAATCTTTTTGTCCTGATGTAAATGACTCAACACTTTCTCCCGAAAATAAATATACTATGGGGGAGTATATTTAAGCATAGAACCTAATGAAAACTTCCCCATCCATCCGAATTCATCATCATCAATTTGATGAAGGTAATCCACTCGCACAAAAACGGATCTTAATTGCCACTATTTTAACGGCAGTCATGATGTTGTTAGAAGTCATTGGCGGATGGATTTTTAATTCGATGGCATTATTGGCTGATGGTTGGCATATGAGTTCACATATGTTGGCATTAGGCTTGGCCTATTTTGCCTATCGTGCGGCACGCCACTATGCCCAAGATGCTCGTTTTAGTTTTGGGACTTGGAAAATTGAAATTTTAGCGGGCTATAGCAGCGCGATATTATTGATGGTCGTTGCTGCATTTATGGCCTTTCATTCGGTGGAACGCTTATTCAACCCGGTTCAAATTCATTATAACGAAGCAATCCCTATTGCGATTTTAGGTCTGGTGGTGAATTTAATCTGTGCTTGGTTATTGCATGATGACCATCACCATCACCATCACCATCACCATCACCATCACCATCACCATCACCATCACCAGCATAGCCATGAAGAGCAGCATGATCATCATCACGATCTCAATCAGAAAGCAGCCTTCATGCATGTGGTTGCCGATGCGGTGACTTCGGTGTTGGCCATTGTGGCTTTATTTGCTGGAAAATGGATGGGCTGGGGATTTTTAGATGCACTATTGGGCATTGTTGGTGCAGTGCTGGTCGGTAAGTGGGCCATTGGCTTGATGAAAGAAACTGGACAAACATTACTGGATGCGGAAATGGATCACCCTGTCGTTGATGAGATTCGAGAGGTTTTAATGCAATTGCCTGTCGACGTCGATGTGACCGATTTACATGTGTGGAAAGTGGGTAAAGGTCAGTTTTCATGTATTGTAGCTTTAGAAACCAGTCAGGCATTGAGCGCAGATGAAGTGCGCCAAGCGCTGTCGATTCATGAAGAAATTGTGCATGTGTCTGTTGAAATAAATTCACTTGATGCAGCGTAATATGTTCCACGTGAAACGGCATGTAGCTATTGCGTAATGAACTGAAAAAAGCCCAAGACTTTCACCCGTTAAGGCTTAGAATGCTCAATCAATTAAATGTTGAAGTTCGGTCTATGTTGAAAAAAATATGTGCGTTGGCGTTGAGTACCACCCTTTCGACTTTTGCTTTAGCAGATGCGGCACAGGTTCAAAAGCTCTTGGCAGAAAAGCACCCCAGTTTAAAAATTGAAAATATTCAAAGTACCGAAATGCCGGGCATATATAGTGGCTTTGTTGAAGATCAAGTTTTGTATTTGAGTGAAAATGCGGATTATGTGATCGCAGGTTCTATGATTCGTTTAAAAGATCAAAAAAATCTGACCAAACAATTGCTCCTCGGTCAGCAAAAAACTGAGTGGAATAAACTTCCATTACAAGATGCGATTAAAACAGTCAGGGGGAATGGGAAGCGCCAAATCGCGATCTTTTCTGACCCAAATTGCCCATATTGTAAGAAGCTTGAAGTAGAACTGGCAAAACTCAATGATGTGACCATTTATACTTTTGTCACAGCGATAAAACCACAGTCGTTGGCGCCATCGAAGCAGATTTTTTGTGAGTCAAACCCTGCTATGGCCTGGAATAATTTAATCAATAAGGGAATTCAACCGAAGTCAGCGAAAAGCTGTGCAAACCCGATTGAGCGAAATTTAATATTAGCTAAAAGCTTAAAACTAGGTGGTACACCGGGAATCGTCTTTGCCAACGGTTCGATCTTAACTGGTGCTTACCCTGCTGCTGAATTAGAATCGATGTTAAAAGAGATCAAATAATTTCAGCTGTACGTCATGAATAAAATATAAATAAAAAAATACCCGTCTACAGGCGGGTATTTTAATGGTGCTATAAAAATTAGACGCGGGTTTTTTTCGTTACAAGGTTATAGATAAACAACACGATGATCGCACCAATGACGGAAGCGATAAATCCTGCAGCAGAATTTTCTCCATACAGACCTAATAAACGTCCGCCATAGGTTGCAAGTAAGGAACCTGCTATCCCGAGAATGGTGGTCATGATGAAACCGGCTTTGTCATCTCCAGGATGGATCGCACGTGCAATTAAACCAGCAATAAAACCAACAATAATCGCAACAATGAGTGACCACATAGTAACTCTCCTTTTGTTATCATGTATTTGTTTTTTACGACATGTTCAATCTTTATCTTTAATCAAAACTAAGCTGAGCTACAGCCTAAACATGCAAAAAACTGTTGTTTTTTTGTTCTGAAATAGCCAGAAAAGTAAAAAAAAAGTGGCCTTAGGCCACTCTTAAGTATCTGATCTTGCTTAGAGACCAATTTCGCCAATAAATGGAATGTGACGATATTTTTGATCATAGTCCAGACCATAACCTACGATAAATTTATCTTCGACTTCAAAACCTAAAAATTTCACTTCGAGTTCAATCTCACGACGTGAAGGCTTGCTAACCAAAGTACAAAGCTCGATTGAATTTGGATTGCGCGTCTGTAAAATTTCTAAAACTTTGCTTAAGGTATTTCCTGAATCGATAATATCTTCAACCACCAAGACATCTTTATCTTTAATGTCGCCGTCTAAGTCTTTTAAGATTTTTACATCACGAGTAGATACGGTCCCACCGCCATAACTTGAAACGGTCATGAAGTCGAGTTCATGCGGTTTTGAAATTGCGCGGCAAAGGTCAGCCATAAAAATAACAGAACCGCGTAAAAGACCGATTAACACCAACTCTTTGTCGCTGTTAGCATAGTGTGCATCAATTTTTGCGCCAAGCTCTTTCACTTTAGCTTGAATTTCTTCAGTGGAAATCAGTACGCTCATTTGAACAGACATGGGTAGATACCTAAAAAAGCAAATCAAAAAATAAAAAAGGTGTTGACTTGCAACACCTCTAAAGATGAACCAATTTTAATACATCTGGCTCGCAGATGCATCTTTTTTGCCGTTGAAAATGTAATCAGTTTTTCTTGGAAGTGCTGTCACGCTTGAGTAAGCACAGACAAGCGACGGCAATCAGTCCAATTTTCAACGCTGTTTTTCCTCTCGGTCGATCCATTTTATGCTTTGACATAAGCACATTGTCCAAACACATAGGTGGCATGGATATTACGATCATCACCCATCAGCATCAGAGCAAATAAAGCATCTTCCAGATTTTTGGCACGTTGTTGACGTAGGGCTTGTAAAGCCGTGGCATTTAAATCGAGCACCACAAAATCTGCTTCTTTGCCCAAATCAAAGTTTCCAAGTTTGTCCTCTAGATCTAAGGCTTTTGCTCCACCTAAAGTGGCATGGTACAGCGCTTCAAATGCGGATAGTTTATCGCCTTGAAGTTGTTGAACTTTGTAGGCTTCATTGATGGTTTGCAGTTGGTTAAATGAGGTGCCTGCGCCAATGTCTGTGCCTAAGCCGACTTTCACCTGTTTTTCCCATGTTTTCTTTAATGGAAATAAACCACTGCCTAGGAACAAGTTCGAGGTTGGACAAAACGCAATGGCAGAGTTGGTCTGATGCATACACTCCCATTCGGCATCTTCCAAATGCACGCAGTGCGCAAACACGGAACGTGATCCGGTCAGACCATAATGATGATAAACGTCTAAATAGCCGTTTTGCTCAGGGAATAATGATTTGACCCATGCAATTTCATTTTTATTTTCACTCAAATGCGTATGCACATAAACATCAGGATACTCTGCTTTTAGCTCCCCTGCCTGTGCCAATTGTTCAGGCGTTGAGGTTGGGGCAAAGCGAGGCGTGATGGCATACAGGTTACGGCCCTTACCATGCCACTTTTCGATGAGTGCTTTGGAGTCGTTGTAGCCACTCTCAGCTGTGTCACATAATACTTCAGGGGCATGTCGATCCATCATGACCTTACCGGCAATTAAGCGCATCTGATGCTGTTCTGCAGCTTTAAATAAAGCATCGACCGATTGTGGATGAACGGTACAAAAAACAAGAGCTGTTGTGGTTCCGTTTTTGAGTAACTCGTTTACAAAGAACTGTGCAATTTGCTCTGCATAAGCCGGATCTTCAAATTGGATTTCGGTTGGGAAGGTATAAGTATCAAGCCATTCCAGTAGCTGTTCACCATAAGCCCCCATCATTTCCGTTTGTGGATAATGAATATGAGTATCGATGAAACCCGGAACAATCAATTGATCAGGATAATGCTGTACTTCAACCTGATCTGGGAGATGGTGTTGGCCCTCAGACCATGGACCGAACCATTGAATTTTTCCGGCTTGCGTAATTAGCAAACCATCTTCGAAATAGCGCACTTGGTCGTGAATTTCACGTGCTTGGGCAACTGTATTCTGAATATCTAGAAAGCGACCACGGATCGCTGTAGATGCGATAACAGAAGACATGACATACCTGCAGTTTAGAATTTTTTCGGTTGATTGTAGCCCAATTTGGTTCAAAATACCGTTAGAGTAATTGTGAAAATGTGTTCTAAAAAATAGAACACCTGTTTATAAGTGATTCTGTTTTTTTGTTCATTGTATTTGATTTGAATAATACAAAAGCATTGAGCTGTATACATTACATCGATGAATGAATAAAGACCATGAGTCGCAACGCTTGCTATATTGATCTCAAGAGCGCCCTTTAAAAAACGATAATGAACCCTTTAGTGAACATGAGCTATTCAGACCAATTAAAGCATAACCTGCTTCAGCATCAAGGCATCATGCAGATTTTACATGCCCTGTATGCCATAGATACACAGGCTTATTTGGCCGCAGGCGTGGTTCGTAATTTGATTTGGTCACAGCGACATCAACAACTCTATGTACTGGAAGGCACAGAAGTCGATGTGATTTATTATGCGGAACATGATGATGGAACACAGGGTCACAAGATCCAAAAACAGATGCAGTTGAATTTTCCTCACATTCATTGGGATGTTACCAACCAAGCGACAGTACACCAGTGGTATCGCTTGGAAAATGGTGAGCCGATACAGGCGCTCAAGTCGATTGAGCATGCCCTATCGTTGTGGCCAGAAACTGCTACTGCCATCGCTGTTAAATTGGATGATCAACAACAAATACAGCTGATTGCTCCTTTGGGCTTAGATGATTTATTTGAATTAAATGTCCGCTGGAACCCACGTTTAGTCAGTCAGGCGACTTTTTTGCAGCGTGTGCAGCAAAAACAATTTTTACACCGCTGGCCGAAACTCAAACTCTTGATGACGCCTGAAGCTTAGCTCATGGCTTTGCTACAGAATAAAAAAAGCCTTCTCGAAAGAAGGCTTTTAATCATCTAAGTGTTTTAAAGCATGGTTTCATGGTACTTCTTGCTGTGTCGGATCGATAACCACGCGGTGATGGTTAAGGTCACCACAATAAAGCCGAGTGAAATCCAAATTGGCATGTGGAACACATCGAGCAACAGCATCTTAGCGCCAATAAATACCAGGATAATGCCCAGACCATATGGTAAGTAATGCATTTTCGATGCAGCACCGGATAAGAGGAAGAACATAGCACGTAGACCTAAAATCGCCATTAAGTTTGCAGTCAGTACAATGAATGGGTCAGAGGTAACTGCAAAGATTGCTGGGATTGAGTCAACCGCAAAAATTACGTCCGATGCTTCAACCAAGATCAACACTAAAAAGAGCGGCGTTGCCCACAAGACACCATTTTGACGAACGAAGAATTTATCTTCATGTATTTGAGGAGTAATACGCATGTGTTTACGTAGCCACTTCAAAATCGCCATATCTTCGATATCTTTATCTTCTTCGTCTTGGCCTTTAAGGAATTTAAAGCCGGTATACACTAGGAATGCGCCGAAGATGTACAGTACCCAAGAGAATTCTTGAACGAACCATGCCCCAATAAAAATAAAGATGGTACGCAGTACAATTGCACCAAGGACACCGTAGAGCAACAGTTTACGTTGCAAAGCCGGTGGAATGGCAAAGGCAGCAAAGATCATGAGCCAGACAAAAACGTTATCAATTGCGAGTGATTTTTCGAGCAGATAACCAGCGAAATATTCCATGACTTTGGTGTTTGCAACAGCGACACCAGCGGTTTGCTGTAAGTAGAGCCACAATGCACCACCGAATAAGGTAGCCACAGAGACCCATGCAATACTCCAATAGGCAGCGGTTTTGACTTTGATTTCTTGGCCTTTGTTATTTTTAAAGCCTAAAAAGTCGATGAGTAGCATGATGGTGACTAAACCGAAAAATGCCAGATATAGCCATAAAGAGCCAATCGTTTCCATGTGTATTCTCCACATCTAACAACCAGCCATAAAAAAACCTCGACCAGTTGCCAGACGAAATAAAACGCCTGAGACAACATGATCAAGGTCTTGCCTACATCGTACTGTAATGATTTTCAGCAGCGATGCTCAGATACCGACTTTTTGCAAAGTGTAATGACGATATTCTGACACGTAAAACAAGGTTTACGTTTGGAGGAGGCTACTCCCCTTGTTCAAATTTTGTTTTGGACACTGTCCAAATATGCGGCAAAGCATGACAGTTTTTAGGACAAAGTGCAATCGACAATTTGCGAATTCATTTAATGTGTCACGGGAGGATTAAAATCACCACGGTGTACCAACGCTAAGGCTAAAAGTGTGCCGATCACCGCGATGATTCCTCCGATCAAGCCAATATAACTCAAACCGAAATGTACACTGACCATGCCGCCCAAGAGTGCGCCACCGCCAATGCCGACATTATAAAGTCCTGAATAGATAGCCATGGCGACATCGGTGGCGTCGGATGCGAGATGTAGTGTCTTTGACTGTAATGCGAGACTAAATCCAATGATACTCATGCCCCACAATAAGCACACCGCACTCACACCTGCAAAACTCAAAGAAACAGGAAGCAACAGCAGCATGGATAAAGTCAGTGTGGCTGTACTTAAAGGAATCGCAACTTTGGGATATTTCCCACCAAATTTTCCAAAGAGATAAGAACCTAGAAAGCCTGCTGCACCAAAGATTAATAACAACGTGGTGGTTTGCATGGAGCTGAATGCAGCAATGTTGAGCGAAAACGGTTCGATATAGCTATATGCGGTAAATTGCGCGCTAATGACGATAATGGTTAATGCAAAGACCATCATTAAGCTTGGACGACGAATAAACTGTTTTAGGCTGCTCAGCGAACCTGAGTTCAAACTCGGCAGTATTGGCAGCGTTTTGGCTAAAATCAGGCAAACGATACTGGCGCCAATGCCAATCAGAGCAAAGGTATTTCGCCAACCATAGGCTTCTCCGACCATACGCCCAAACGGAATACCGAGAACCATCGCCAAAGCTGTGCCTGTGGCCAAAAGCCCCAAGGCTTGAAACTCTTTGCCTTTCGGTGCAACACGAACTGCCAGCGACGCAGTAATTGACCAAAAAAGTGCATGCGAGAAAGCAATGCCAATTCGACTGAGCAATAAAGTATTAAAGCTCCATGCGAAATACGACAGAACATGGCTGATAATAAACACCATAAATAAGCAAATCAGGAGTGATCGACGTTCAATATTTTTGGTCAATAACATGATCGGCAATGAAATCGGCGCAACCACCCATGCATAGAGCGTAATCATGATGCCGACATCGGTCGCGGCTAAGCTAAAGGTTTTGCCAATATCGCTGAGCAACGCGACAGGTACAAATTCAGTGGTATTAAAAATAAATGCTGCGAAAGCCAAAGCAATCACAGCCGTCCAAGAGCCAGAAGAAGCCGTTTCGGAGGGAGAGGCAGACATGAGTGTCTTCAAATAAAAAAAGTGGCATATTTTACTATGCTCTATACACAAGCAGGAACCGATTTAAGCCCTGTACATGCGGTTTAAATTAATACAAAAACAACAGAGTTGACCTGCATTACATGCCAATTTATAAAAAAATGGAGGAAATTTAAGATGTTTGTACAACAAGATGATGATCAAAAAAAAGGAGCTTTCTTTGTTGAGCAAGATGGAGAGCGTTTGGCAGAGATGACTTACTCATGGGCAGGCGATGATAAATTTATTATTGATCATACCGATGTCAGTGATAGCTTGCGAGGCCAAGGTGTTGGACGACATCTCCTCGATGCAGCAGTGAATTTTGCTCGGGAAAAGAACGTGAAAATTATTCCACTCTGCCCTTTTGCAAAATCCGTATTTGATAAAGATGAATCGATTCGTGATGTTCTACGCTAAATTGTATAGCGTGATGTAGATTAATCATTTGGATAAATAAAAACAGCCTGATGGTATAGCGATCAGGCTGTTTTTATTTGAAATCTAGCTGTGAAATTGAATTAATATCGTGATTTATACAGCGATACAACCAAACATGTTGCAATAATCAGCAATACAAAAATGGCGACGAGATAAAGGTCCATAATAAAAATATCCGGCAATTGTGATTTAATTGTTTTTTAATTAATGTGAAAGGTGTACAAGTTTATTATCACCTACAGTTGAATATAGGTCGTTTAAGTTCTGTACCAATCACTTTCTCGTTTGTTACACGGTGTATTTTTTCATAAAAAGGAAGAAAAAACAGTGACTATACAACATCAAGATAACGGTCAAAAAGGTGAATTTTTTCAGTTAAATGCTGAGGGTGAACGGCTCGCAGAAATGAGTTATCTATGGCGTGATGAACATACCATTGTGGCAAATCACACGTGGGTAGATGATTCATTGCGTGGGCAAGGTATGGCTCGAGTGTTATTGGATCATTTGGTGGAATTCGCTCGTGATAAACGCTTAAAGATTATTCCAACTTGTTCTTATGTTGATGTGATGTTTCGTAGAGATAAAACCCTTGCCGATGTTCAAGCCTAAAAAAGCCCGCCATGCGGGCTTTTCTATCATTATGAATTTTTTAAAAAATTTAAAAGCTAAGTTGTATTTAATTGAGCTTTAATTTTAACAGCGTTGAAGGTGCTTTGAAAAGATTTGGCCAAAACTGCAATAAGATCGAGCAGCTTGATATCCCTAAAAATAAGCTTAAACACATGATATTTAATAATGCAAAGTCATTCAGTACAAAATAAATACTGCCAATAGTCATCATCATTAGTAAATAAATGAGATAGTGAGGAATCGCAGTACGCAGTGTTATTCCTAAAATAAATGAGCAAATAACGACATTAAAAAAATCTGAAACGCCAAAATTATTCAGTATGATCAAAGCAGCAAAATATACACAAGTGATCGATAAAAAAATGAGTAAATTTTTAAGCATGGTCGGCCTCTTTATTCATCTTCAAATGGAAATAATTTCATTGTTTTAATATGTATAAGTTTAAAAAAATGAAGGTGATATCGGTATACGTGATCTTGGTTTTCTGTTGTAAGTTAAAAAGCACATTTGATTAAAAAATATACAAATATTTACTCATCCTGTAGAAATTTCTACGTTAAAATCGTGCAAATACTTTAAGAATAAACACAATGATACAACTCTGTTATGCCAGTACACGTGTAGAACAACAATTTGATTTAATACAAGATTTAAGTGATATTTTGGTGAGAGCCCGCAGCTTCAATACCGAACAGCGTATTTTTGGCGTGCTGTACTATGCCGAAGGCCGGTTCTTCCAATGCTTGCAAGGTGAGCAAGCGGCTCTCGAACAGCTTTTTCAGCATATTGCGAAAGATACTCGCCATCGGGATATTGTGCGTTATCCTGATCAAAATATTGATCAAATCGATTTTTCAAAATGGTCGATGAAATATGTCAACCGACATAGTGAAATTGCTAGTTTGTTTCAGCGCTTTGGACATTCAAGCTTTCAACCCGACGTGCTCAATCTAGAACAAATTCAGGCGTTTTTAACGACATTGTTAAGATTAGAGAATGTTGAACAGCCGATTAAGCTGGATTTAGGCTATAAAAATCGAGGCTATCAGCATTATTTTTAAGCTGAGTGTGAATAAAAAAAAAGCCCGCGCAGCGGGCTTTTTTTATTTTATCTAGTGGGTTTAGGCTTTTAATGCACTGATCAACTTCTGATGTAAACCACCAAAACCGCCATTCGACATAATCACAACAGCATCGCCCTCGCCTGCCTCGCTTACGATGGTTTGAATGATCTCATCCAGTGAACGAGCCACCACAGCTTTATTCGCAGCAGCTTCAATCACAGGTTGTAAATCCCAATCCAAACCTTCAGGTTGATACCAAATCACTTCATCTGCTAAGCGTGCAGAATGTGCAAGCCCATCTTTATGGCTACCCATACGCATAGTGTTCGAACGCGGTTCAATTACTGCCCACAATTTACGCTCACCGAGACGCTTACGTGCACCTTCCAGTGTGGTATCAATGGCAGTGGGGTGATGAGCAAAGTCATCATAAACCTCAATACCACGAACTGTACCCAGAAGTTCCATACGACGTTTCACACCACCAAAATTAGATAATGCTTCACAAGCTGTTTCAATCGACACACCAACATGCTCTGCTGCGGCAATCGTCGCCAAAGCATTGGCTACACTATGTTGGCCGGTCATGTTCCATTTGACTGAGCCCTTCACTTCACCGTGTTGTAAAACATTGAAATGTGAGCCATCAGCAGATAACTGTTCTGCATACAATTCAGATTTGTCATTGGCATCTAAAGATGTACGCACCACAGGTGTCCAGCAGCCCATTTCTAAGACTTCATCAATATTGGTTTCTGTAATGGGCGCAATGATACGGCCTTCACTTGGAATAGTACGCACTAGATGATGGAATTGCTTTTGAATCGCAGCCAAGTCTTCGAAGATATCGGCATGGTCAAATTCAAGGTTATTTAAAATCGCTGTTTTAGGATGGTAATGCACAAACTTAGAACGTTTGTCGAAGAATGCCGAATCATATTCATCGGCTTCTACACAGAAATATTGACCACCGCCTAAACGTGCGCTTTCACTAAAGCCTAAGGGTACGCCGCCAATCAAGAAACCCGGGTTTAAACCCGCTTGATCGAGCACCCATGCCAACATGGTTGTGGTTGTGGTTTTACCATGTGTGCCTGCAACACCTAAGACATGTTTACCTTGTAGCACGTGGTCTGCAAGGAACTGTGGGCCAGAAATATAAGGCAGGCCTTCGTTCAGCATGTATTCCACTGCATCAATGCCACGTTTCATGGCATTGCCGACAATCACGAGATCTGGGTGTGGTTGAAGGTGGCTACGGTCATAGCCTTGCATTAAGGTAATGCCTGCATTTTCCAATTGGGTAGACATTGGTGGGTAAACGTTTTGGTCTGAACCCGTCACCTTATGTCCTAAATCACGAGCCAAGAGCGCCAATGAACCCATAAAGGTGCCACAAATACCCAAGATATGCAGATGCATTCGTTCTAACTCCACTGCTTTTATCGACACATCACTTTGTTATTGTGGTGTTGTCATTATAGATTTGGTTGAAAAGGTTAATTTCATTTGAGAGCAACCATAGCAAGGGTCTTAGCGAAAAGATAGATTTTTTTGTATGAGATCGTGCAAAAAGATTGAGCTAGCAACTGATCAAATGTGCGCAATTTTCTTGAGGATAAAAACACGGAAAATAGGCGCGAAATCGTGATGAAAAACGTACAATATGCGCAAATTTTTGCGATCTTGATTGCTTATGTCACTTGCCCTGTTTTTATTGATTATTTCCAACTGTTTTATGACTTTGGCCTGGTATGGGCATTTGAAGTTTTTACATGATGCACCGCTTTGGCAAGCGATTTTATTTGGATGGGCGATCGCGTTACTCGAATACAGTTTTATGATTCCAGCAACGCGACTGTTGGCCAAACATGGGTGGTCATTGGGCCAAATGAAAATCACACAAGAAGTCGTGACGCTCTTGGTC
Organism: Acinetobacter sp. YH12251; assembly: GCF_013417465.1. NCBI lineage: Bacteria > Pseudomonadati > Pseudomonadota > Gammaproteobacteria > Moraxellales > Moraxellaceae > Acinetobacter > Acinetobacter sp. YH12251. The sequence goes on from NZ_VPDZ01000019.1 coordinate 42,133, forward strand.
TTTGTTCCATTTATGATTTTCCTTTTTAAACAACCCTTTAAGTTGGACTATTTGTGGGCAGGTTTATGCCTTTTGGGATGTGTCTATTTTGTATTTCGCAGTGCTTAATTGATTCAATACCGCATGGGGCTGATCATTTAAGTGAGCCGTGTTTACAGGTATTTTTGAGGACTTTACTAAACTCACGGTCTCGTGGAGTGGGATCTTCATAGTCAAAGGCATAATCACTCTCACTGTTCAGTACAGTCATTTGACCGTCTGCTTCAAAGTTCATGAGAGCAAAACCATAGCTTTGGTCATCGCAATACACACGATATTCTGAAGTTGAATACATTTTATCGCAGCCATCATCTGCTTTGTAATAGCCTGTCATCTTGAACGACTCACGTTCATCAATGATCGATTTTCCGGTGACTAAAAATTTTTCGTGGATGTAGCCATTACTCTTAATTTGGCCGTTATAGTCTTTTTGTTGCTGTAAAAGGTTAAATTCTTTCACAAATTGGTTCGTATTGAGTTGAACGAGTTGGGCAAAACTTTGAGAGCTTAGGGCTAGAGTAAGTAGGATAAACATCTGTTTCATATTTAAAGTGTTGTTATAAATATTGATTTAATAAAAGTTTTTATAAAATTGAAAAAAATAAAAATATTTTCATCAAAATATTATGGAGTTTTCTTTTAAAGACAACCGTTAAATTTTATTGAGATGAATTTTCAGTCTATAATATGGGGCTCTTATTAAAGCTTGGCTCTAGTCGAGATTTACTCTCTCTTACTTTAATCTCTGGAAACATTGCAATGAATGCGGCCGCTTCACAAGACACTCCTCTCGTTGGAATTATCATGGGTTCTCAATCGGATTGGGCAACGCTAGAAAACACTGCCAATATGCTGAAACAGCTTGGCGTCCCATTTGAAGCGGAAGTTGTATCTGCACACCGAACTCCAGATCGATTATTCGAATATGCTGAAACCGCACGTGATCGTGGTATTCAAGTGATTATTGCCGGTGCTGGCGGTGCAGCGCATTTACCAGGTATGTGTGCAGCCAAGACTGACCTACCTGTACTTGGTGTACCGGTAAAATCATCGATTTTAAATGGTGTAGATTCACTACTTTCAATTGTACAAATGCCGGCAGGTATTGCAGTTGGTACTTTGGCGATTGGCCCAGCGGGTGCAACCAATGCAGCGATCATGGCGGCACAAATTTTAGGTTTAACGCGTCCTGAAATAGCAAAAAATGTTGCAGATTTCCGCGCTGCGCAAACCGATAAAGTGGCGAGTAAAAATATTCCGGGTCAAGCTTAATTAAGGGGCATTTCTCATGGATAAAACCATTGGTATTTTTGGTGGTGGCCAGTTGGGTCGCATGATGGCGCAAGCGGCATTGCCTTTAAACATTCAATGCACCTTCTTTGAAGCGAGTACTGAGTGCCCTTCTGCAGCGCTGGGTCCAGTGATTTCGACTCAAGCTGAAAATGGTTTGCAAGATTTCATTCAGAGCGCAGATGTTTTCAGCTTAGAGTTTGAAAATACTCCGTTAGCAGATGTTGATGTGTTGACCAAGAACAAAGCATTGCACCCACCGCGCCAAGCTTTAGCGATTGCACAGCATCGTTTGTCTGAAAAAGCCTTGTTTGATGAATTGGCTATCCCAGTTGCACCTTATAAGGCCGTGACATCTTTCGAGGGTTTACAAGCTGCTGTTGCTGAGTTGGGGTTACCCATCGTACTGAAAACATCGCGTGGCGGTTATGACGGTAAAGGTCAATTTGTGCTACGTAGCGCTGAGCAAATGGATCAAGCATGGGCTGAACTGGGCCCTGCTGGTGAATTGATTGCGGAAAGCTTTGTAACCTTCTCACGTGAAGTCTCAATCATTGCGGTGCGTGGTCAAGATGGTGATGTGAAAACATGGCCATTGGCGGAAAACCACCACCACAACGGCATTTTGTCGCATTCGATTGTGCCTGCACCAAACAGTGCAGACTTACAACCAGTTGCGCAAGATTACATTACTCGCCTGCTCAATCATTTGAATTATGTCGGTGTTTTGACGCTAGAGCTGTTTGTGACAGATAAAGGCTTATATGCCAATGAGATGGCGCCACGTGTGCATAACTCGGGGCATTGGTCGATTGAAGGTGCAGTGTGTTCACAGTTTGAAAACCATATTCGTGCTGTAGCGGGGTTACCTTTAGGTTCGACTGAAGTTGTTCGTCCAACGGTCATGGTAAACATCATTGGCCAACATCCGAAGTCTGAAGATGTATTGGCACTGAATGGCGCGCATTTGCATCTGTATAACAAAACAGAGCGTGAAGGCCGCAAAATCGGTCACATCACTTTAATGCCGAACGATACTGCTGAATTAACAGCTTTATGCCGTGCTTTGGCGAAAATTTTGCCGAATCCACTGGCACTTAGCGAAGATATGACCATTTAAACCTGTGTTTGAATGATAAAAAAGCGGTCATGCACATGGCCGCTTTTTTTATTGCTGTAGTTCGGGCATCATTGCGCCTCTTTGCAAAATCACACCGTTTATCGCTGAAACGATAAGAAACTATTGATCATAAAGTGTTCGTTCGTTTATAAATATTCTGCGTTAATCTTCGTATTATTTTTTGTGTATCAATAGCCTGTGATGTGTGTGAATCAAAATCAAAAATAACCAATGCGTTTTGAATTCAAATTGTGTTTTTAAATTCAAACTATGAATTTGAATTCAAAAAATCCTATGCCAAAAACAATGAATTCAAAGTTTATGAATTCAAATTTGAAAAATGAATTCATTTCGCCGTGTTTAAATTTAAAATTTGAATTTAAAAGTTGCTCAGACTTATTGGATCTATAGGGAGTATATTTTAAAACCTATAATATTTTGATTATTAATAATAAAAATGAATTTTTATCCCATTTTGCATTTGTGGATAATTTTTTATGCACCTAATTTATCTTTAAATTTAAAAGTTTTGAATTTAAATTTAAACCGGTGTTTGGTTTCTAATGAATTTAAAGTTGGGTTGTGGGTAACTACTTTTAAATTCAAATTTTAAAACTGAATTTAAATAAGTAGAAAATATGAATTTAAATTTACGTTTTGAACCTTTAACTTTTGCTTTGAGCTGCTATTGTTAAAGCAACAATTTAAATTCAAAAAAGATCTAGGGTATGAAGCATCACTTAGGATTTGTTTTCGGGACTGCTTTATTGGCAATAACTCAGGCAAATGCCGAGTTGATTATTAATGGGCAGTCTGTCAATTCGTCGAGCATGCCTGCAACAAGCAGCATTTCATCACAAAATAACTTTCAAGGTTGTTTAGCCAATTTGCGCTCGCAAGCAATGAATGCTGGTGTGAGTGCGTCAACTTATGATCGCTATACGCAAAATTTAACACCTGATTATTCTGTGATTGAAAAGCTCAACTATCAGCCTGAGTTTTCAACACCGATTTGGGACTATTTGTCAGGTCTGGTGGATGAAGAGCGTGTACAACTGGGTCAGCAGAAATTGGCGCAGCATCGTGATGTATTAAACCGTGTCGCAGCGGCTTATGGTGTGCCTGCTGAAACCGTGGTCGCGGTTTGGGGTGTGGAGAGTAATTTTGGTGATATTGCGGGTAGTTATCCTTTATTACAGTCATTGGGCACTTTAAGTTGTGAAGGCCGCCGCCAAAGCTATTTCCGTGGCGAGTTTTTTGCAGCCATGCGGATTTTGCAGCGTGGTGATTTAAATGAATCACAATTGAAAGGTTCGTGGGCAGGTGCATTTGGTCATACCCAATTTATGCCGAGTACCTATGAAGAACTGGCCGTGGATTTTGATGGTGATGGCCGCCGTGATTTAGTGTCGAGTACCACGGATGCGTTGGCATCTACAGCCAACTTCCTGAAAAAGCGTGGTTGGCAAACTGGTCAGCCGTGGGGCTTTGAAGTAAAAATTCCCGAAGGAATGTCGATCAGTGGTGAAAGTCGCCGTAATAAAAAGTCATTAGATAGCTGGATGAATCGTGGTTTGCAGCGTGCCGATGGTACACCGTTAATACAAGGTAACCTTTCTGGATCGAGCCAAGCAGGTTTAATGGCACCGGCTGGGGCAAGTGGGCCTGTGTTCTTGGTGTTTAAAAATTTCGATGCAATCTATAGCTACAATGCAGCAGAGAGTTATGCATTAGCGATTGCGCATTTATCCGATCGCTTGCAAGGCAAGGGTGGCTTTAGTACGACATGGCCAACCGATGATCCTGGGACTTCACGTGCGGAACGACGAGAGATTCAACAATTTTTACTTAACCGCGGCTATGATATCGGTAAAGTGGATGGATTAATTGGAGATAAAACCCGTCAAGCAATTCGACAAGAGCAAAATCGACTGGGTTTAAGTCCAACAGGTCGGGCGGGACAGCAGATTTTACGGGCATTTCGTAATGAGCATGCCAAGGCAATGATGAATTAAGTTTGAGCTATGCTTTTTATATAGTAGTCAATATATATAAAAGCTTGTCTATATAAAAAAAGGTCTGCAATTGCAGACCTTTTTTATATGTTTTTGACTCTTAAACCGCAGTGATTGTACCTAAGATACGATAGCCAGCAGCACCAGTCACACTTGGTAAATTTGCACTAAGCTGATTGACAAAGCGCATCGCCAACCAAGCAAAGGCTGTGGCTTCCACCCATGTTGGGCTTAAGCCTAAATCTGCGGTACTTTGTACCGTCCATTCATGTTTACGTAAACGCCAGCGCAGTTGCTCTAATAGGTGCGAATTGTATGCACCACCACCGCATACATAGACTTCACCAGTATCCATATCAGAACGGTAAATGGCTTTTTTAATGGCACGTGTGGTGAGTTTCATTAAGGTTGCTTGAATGTTTTCTGGCGTATCTTCAAGTTCGTCATATTCGAGATCTCCACGCCAATCGAGAATCTGTTCATCTAACCATTCAAGATTGAAGTCTTCACGACCTGTGCTTTTAGGTGGTTCTTTAGAGAAAAACTCATGTGCTTGTAAGCGGTCGAGCAGACTGCGAATAGGTTGACCATAAGCTGCCCAGTTCCCATTTTCATCATAGGGCTGACCAGTATAACGTTCGCACCAAGCATCCATTAAAATGTTAGCTGGACCTGTATCAAAGCCATACACGGCTTCAGGTTGACCTGCAGGCAACATGCTAACATTGGCAATTCCGCCCAAGTTCAAAATCACACGGTGAATGGTGTCATGTTGGAAAAGCGCTTGATGAAACGCAGGAACTAAAGGTGCGCCTTGACCACCTGCAGCCATATCACGGCGGCGGAAGTCTGAAATCACAGGGATTTTAGTGAGTTCGGTAATAATATTGGGGTCGCCAATTTGCAGGGTAAAACCATGTTCAGGACGGTGGCGGATGGTTTGACCATGTGAGCCAATCGCCTTGATTTGACTACGATCTAGCTCATTCTTCTCGATCAACTCATTGATGCCATGACCGATCATTTGAGCTAAAGCAACGTCTGCCTTACCCATGCGATCAATTTCGTTATCATCAGGCAAGGTGAGGGCCATCAGTTCATCACGAAGGTCTGGGTCAAAGGGAAGTGTGAGCGTCGCATGAATCTCTAAAGGATCAAAAGAAGCAGCAACAATATCGACACCATCCATGCTCGTGCCGGTCATTACCCCAATGTAGATCGCTGTCATGATGATTCTTAAGCCTGCAATGTGCTGAAAAAGTGTTAGTATATCGCACAAATTGTATAACTGATCTATTTGGATTTTGTGATGTCAAATTTCCTGCCGGCTGAAGAACAACTTGCCCTCATCCAACGAGGCACACATGAGATTATTTCTGAAGAAGATCTTCTTAAGAAATTAAAGCAGAATCGCCCATTAAAAATTAAAGCGGGTTTTGACCCGACTGCACCTGATTTACATTTAGGTCATACGGTTCTGATTAATAAATTAAAAGTTTTCCAAGATTTAGGTCATGAAGTTTACTTCCTGATTGGTGACTATACAGCCATGATCGGTGACCCAACGGGTAAGAGCGCTACACGTCCACCGTTGTCTCGTGAAAAAGTTTTAGAAAATGCTAAAACGTATCAAGAACAAGTATTTAAGATTCTTGACCCTGCGAAAACTAAAGTTGTGTTCAACTCAGAGTGGTTTGGTCAAAAAACTGCTGCTGACTTGATTCAGTTAGCTTCACAGCAAACTGTGGCACGTATGTTGGAACGTGATGACTTCACTAAACGTTATAACAGCCATCAACCGATTGCGATTCACGAATTTTTATATCCATTGGTGCAAGGTTATGACTCAGTTGCGCTAGAAGCGGATGTAGAGTTGGGGGGTACAGACCAAACCTTTAACTTGCTGATGGGTCGTACATTACAAAGCCGTTATGACCAAGAATCTCAAGTGTGCATTACTGTGCCGATTCTTGAAGGTTTAGACGGCGTAAATAAAATGTCTAAATCTTTGGGTAACTATATTGCTGTATTTGATGCACCGGGTGCGATGTACCAAAAAGTGCTTTCAATGCCGGATGATTTGATCGAACGTTACTTTGACTTATTGAGCTTTAAATCGATTGAAGAAATTCAACAGTTGCTTAAAGAAGTGGCTGAAGGTCGTAACCCACAAGAAGTGAAGAAAATTCTTGCACTTGAATTGGTTGAGCGTTTCCATGGAGCAGAAGCTGCAGCAAATGCGCACAAAGGCGCAGGTAACTTGATTACTGAAGGTGAACTTCCAGAAGGTACACCAGAAGTGACGATTTCTCGTGGCGCATTTGGTGGTGAGATTTTCATTACTTCTATTTTGCGTGAAGCGGGCTTGACTAAAAATGCAGCTCAAGCAAAAGATGCAATTGGTCGTGGCGCGGTGAAAGTGGATTGGGAAGTGGTTGATGCAGGTTATGCTGTGTCAGAAAACAAAACTTTGATCATCCAAGCGAGCAAAAAAGCGATCGCAAAAGTAACTTTTACCGACTAATAAATTCTTGAATTTTTAGTTAAGTTATTGAATTAAAAGCAGGCTTCGGCCTGCTTTTTTTTACCAATTAATATATTAATAATATAAATAAGCAAATTCAAAAAAAACCTTATAAAAACAACACTTAAATTTTGCCAAATGTGTTGCATTTCTTGAATTTTATGTATAAGATTTATTCATCTAGAGAGATATATATACCATCTAGAGGGTACATAATCATAACTCCACTTTTTATAAGTCTCTTCCCCAAGGGACTCTTTTTTTAGTGAGTTAACAAATAACTATAATAACTACACGATGGATCGACTAAAGATTCAATTCTAAGGGAAAGATTTTGGGAGAGATCTTTCCCTTTTTTATTTGTAAAATTGAGCTATTCCTTTCAAAAATCACATTCATTTCTGTATTAAAGACTTTAATTGTGCCAGAAAAAAAGCCCGATTCAATCGAGCTTTAAAATGTCTTTACTCAGATAGATGTTCATTGAGTTTTATTTTAGGGCTTAGGGTCAAATTGAATGAAGCTTAATTTAGGTAAAATCCGCTTGACTAAAGTCCCGACTAAAAGTGCGGTAATAATGGTGCCTTCACGGACTCCGATGACTTGATGTAAGACCAGCCAACTGCTGATAACTGTAATACTGACCAAGAGAATGTCGCCATAGGTCTTACAGTTGCCAAAATCAAGGCGATAACGAACAGCAATAGCTTGATAGAGGCCTTCTGCGGCCAAGAGGACTAGACTGGCTTTGACCACTAAACTCACACCTAAAGCAGTGATCAGGCAACTTGCCAAGCAAGCCAGGAGTTGAAGTGGGTAACTTTCTATGCTCCAGCCTTGGGTCAGCCACATTAAACCGTCAATAAATGCACCAAATAAAATTCCCACAGGTAATTGCAACCACTGTATCCACTGAAAGCGTGATTTTAAGATCAGCATTTGCAGCAGAATCATGATGATGTGCATTAATATTGTTAATGTGCCGACGGTGAGTGGAAAGATATAGCTAAAGCTGTAGGGCACCGAAGAAATAGGGGATGTCCCTAAATTTGAATGTATAGAGAGTACGACACCAAAAGCTAATAATCCTAATCCGCTTAATAGTAAGAATAAGCGTGGAAAAAACTGTGTTGGCATCCTGCACCTAAAAAATAAAAAGAGTGTACGTGAAATGCAGCCTGCGCTCTATGCGTCTAAAGCCCAAAAATAGTGGCTTTTTATGACTGTGATCGTTAATAGTGATTATTCAAATAAATAGGCTGTATTTTTATCAGCAAAAATGACTAAGCATGTAATTAAAATGATTTTTGCAAAAACAGGCCTTATGGAACAATGGTCAAAAATCAAAAAAGAGCAACAACATGGCGTATTACAATACCGATAATCATGATGAACAGATCGATCGAATCTTGAGATATTTATTTGACTACCAAACCACACAGCATAAGCGAGCATTATTTTGTGAGGCGCAGCAACAATTACATGATTTGGATATCGCAGCACAGTACCAACTATTTGCATTGGTACGAGAACAACTCCCTCGACGTGCAAAGCTGCTATTTTCTGCTGAAGATTTCCGTGGAAAGCAACAAGTCATCTTGGAAGTCATGCAACATTTAGCATATGAACGTTAAAAGAATGCTGGGAAATATAAAAATGCACGCAAAAAAAGTCTATAAAGCTTGAATCGGTGTGATGACAGAAAAAATGATGTGCTTTGAGGCAGAAAAGTAGACTAATGATTAATAAGCAATCAAAGTCACTTTTATTAGACTTAAAAGCGCTGAAAAAGATTTGCTAGATATAAGAAATTTACTTAATTAAATATCGACTATTTGCTAAATATTTATAAAAAATGCTTAAAAAATAGGTAAAAGTGCAATTTTTTTAGCAAAAACGCTTATAAAAAATACATACGTGAAAAATATAGTGAATTGGGGGTTGCAATGATTCTGAAATGCTCTAGAATGCACCCCATACCGACGAGATAGACGGAAACGAACGAAATGCGAAGCGTTGAGTTGTTG
>NZ_VPDZ01000020.1:0-48152 GCF_013417465.1 Acinetobacter sp. YH12251
ATCCTTTGAGCAGATATGGATATTTACGGTGAGCTTGATTAGCCTGGCTTAAATTTGGTTTGCAATATAACGCCTGAATACCCATTTTCTTCATTAAAGTACGTGTATGACGTCGTCCTATATGATGCCCTTGAAGATTCAACAAATCACGCATCATACGACTGCCTGCAAAAGGATATTGCATATGTAATTCATCAATACATCGCATCAGTTTCAGATCTGATGAGCTAACAGGTTTTGGGCGATAATAATAACAACCACGAGAGACTTTCAATAACTTAGCTTTTTAGATACTGAAATCTGAAGTGAGTGGTCGATTAACTTTTGTGGTTGAAGCAGTCCAGTTTCTTCAACACACCTTCTAAAAAATCAATTTCTAATGCCTGCTCACCGATTTTTACATGTAACTTTTTAAGATCAATGGGGGGTTCTGATGGAGCTTTTGATTGATCGAAAGCTTGTGAGGAAGCTGAGATCAATTGATTTTTCCAGTCAATAATTTGGTTTTGATGAACATTAAACTCAGAACTCAATTCAGCATGTGTTTTTTCTGCTTTGATCGCAGCAAGTGCTACCTTAGCCTTAAAGTCGTTTGAATGATTTCTTCTTGGTCTACGTGCCATAAAATACTCCATATATTGATGTTTATAACATCATTTGAGGAGCAGAATATCAATTATAGGAGTTGTTCAAATTTCCGGATCCATCTCTGTTGAAATAAACGTTCAATATAACTGTTTTACTAATTAAAGTTATAAGTGGTTTCTTGAACTAAGAATAGCCGATAAAAGTGTAGCAAGTTGCTACACTCCTAGATAATATCCTTTCCGAAAATTTCATTTAGACGATCCTTGATGTCTTCCACAAATTTACTATCAGTTTTCAATTTATTTTTCATTTTTCTCTTAAAGTCACTTAAGCTCATTCCAACTTCAGCAAAATCCATTTGAAATAATGAATCATTGATAACAACGTTTGCTTGAGAGTCTGTGAGGCAACCTACAGTCTTAAACCACTTTTCAAGCTGTAAATAATTAGCATCATCATTAAAAATATACCATGAACGTACAGTGGTATCGAATTTTGCACCTAGATCTTTTACCTCAGCATTATCTTCAAATGGAACATCTAAGTAGATCTTTAATTTTTCGGCCTTTTTATTTTCAATTACAGGCTTTTCAAAACCACGATGATGTAGTTTAAATTTTACGCCTACAATAGGGCGTCCTTTTTTAATTGTTTCATATTCTAACTGTAGATCGGTGTTTTCATTAATTTCAGCTACAATTTTATCTAATACATAACGTCGAAAATCGACCCAACGGTCATATTTAGTTTCATTTATATCAATTAGAGCTTTGAGATTCTCTAATAATAATGGAACTTCGTAGATTTCTTGAGTCTTAAATTTGAATTCGTTTTTTATGAAATAGGTATAAAGACTCATACTTGCAACTGAATCTAGAGCAAATAAATGTTTTAGTTGGTATGTAGTAAAATTACCACCAGCTAATTGAGTAAAGTAAGGTAATACTTCACTGGTAAATCTGATTTGAAGTGCATTCTTTGAATCATCTTCCCATCTTAACTCACGGATAATAGGGACAACCGAGTGAACTCTTTTAGTCTTTTTCTTTATATCATCTACAGGTTCTTCAATTACAAAGTGCGCCACACGGGATGAAAGTTCTTTGTAAATTCGATCAATGGCTACATTAATTGAATTTCGCTTACTTAATCCCAGTAATTCAGCTAAATCATCTTTATACAGATAGATGTATGTTTGTTCACTAATCTCTTTATCGATATGATTCTTCTCACCGTAATTGGCAACAGCCATCGCATATAAAAGTGCTTTATATTCATTCGCTGACAATTCAATAGGTCGTATCAAACGATTGCTAGTACTTACAACCCCATTGTGACGAATATTACCTATGCAGTACGGGATTGAATCCAGCTCTTCTTTGTTATGGCTTAGTTCTGACATAAAGTGTATTAACTATTTTAAGTGTGCTTAACTTGATTATGCATGTTATATAAAAAAGTGGAAAAAGATTCAACACTTTCACCTAAAAAAACCTAAGGTGGAATACTTGTCACCAAATTTAGGTAAAAATCCATTAAAGTGGAAATGTATTTTTAAATTCCACTCCAAGATGACAAATACTCCACTTTTAGATGTTTTTGATTCTTTATAGAAATACGGATTGATGAATAAACACCCATAATGGATTTTAAATAATCAATTAACCTATTTCGATATGACAAGTTTTCCACCTTTAAAAACGCAGATCACTGAAAAAAAAATATCGAGTTTAGTCATAAGAACAAAATATCTGCATTCTAGGGTGAGTGCGTGAAATTCTTTCCACTCTTAGATCAATGAATATATCAAAAAAAGGTGTAGTAAAAAAAACCTTGCAACTTTATCCACAATATTATTTTTGTAAGTGATTTTTTTTCCACTCTTGCACTTAAATTCATTAAGTTATCAACATCATAAACAATTGTTTTATATATGTTTTAAATGATAATACATATATTTTATAATTAACAGTGAAAAACATTCCACCATAGTGACAAATACTCCACTTTTAAGTGACAAATACTCCACTTTACAGTGACATATATTCCACTTTTAAGTGATCATTTTTCCACTTATAGAAGACAACTCTTCCACTTTAAGATGACAAACCCTCCACCTTAAAGTTGATATGGTATTGTTTTTAAATGAAAAATATCAACTTAATTATTAATTAACTTAATTATTAATTACTATTAATTATTAAATAAGCTAGCTATATAAAACTTTAAATTTAAAATTGCTTTAGCGTTATACAAATGACTGTTTTAAATTTAAAAGGTGTAGTAACTTAGCCCAAAGTTATTTATATTAATAGTAATTTTAAATATAGAATGATTTGACAAGTATGTCTGCAAAAATTATTGCTGTTGCGAATCACAAGGGTGGTTGTGGTAAAACAACAACAGTTGTTCATTTAGCCTCTGAGCTAGCAAACTTAGGAAAAAAAGTGCTTGTGATTGATTTAGATCCTCAAGCAAATGCTAGCTTGCATATTGGTTTAAAACATCCAAGTGAAGTTGGAGTAACAACCGCTGAGTTATTAGTAGGTGATGTCTCATTACTTACTGACGCTTTAGAAGAAGATACTAATTTTGATAATGTTTCACTAATTTATGGTTCTCTCAATTTAGGAAAAACTGAGGACCAATTAAAAGAAGATGCGCCAAGACCATCAGAAGAACTCACTACAAAATTAGAACTATTAAAAGATCTTTATGATTTTATTTTAATTGACTGCCCTCCAAGTTTAAAACTATTGACGAGTAATGCTTTAGCATCTTCAACACATGTAATTATCCCGATTGAATCTGGCTCACAATATGGTCTATATGGTGTTACAGACTTACTTAATCATTTAGAAAAAATAAAGCGAATCAATCCGGAGCTACAATTATTAGGTGCACTACTTATTAAGCACGATGAGAGACAAAATGTTTGTAAACTCATTCGTGATGAAGCATTTAAGCAAGTGGGCTATATTATGGAAACGACTATTCCACAAAGTACAAAAGTAAATCAAGCCGCAATTATGCAGCAGTCTTTACTTAAGCTAGACAAAAGTGGAAAGGTTCGAAAGGCTTTTGAAAGTTTAGCTAAAGAAGTTTTAGCTAAAGTTAACTGATTGAGAATTTTATGGCAACTGCAAAAGAACTTTTAGCTCAAAAGCTGAAACAAAATACTCAAAAGCATCAATTAGCTCAAAAAGATAATATCAAGGAATTAAAGGAATTTAGACGAAATGTCCCCATTGAAGACATTTCACGGAGTCCTTATCAACCGCGTAGAAAATTTGATGAGCAGGAAATCAAAGAACTGGCTGAATCGATCGATGAAGTTGGTTTGTTGCAACCCATCACTGTTCGTAAACTTGAAAATTTAAAATTTGAACTGATTGCAGGTGAACGTCGATTACGTGCGCATGAAATTCTAAAAAAATCGACCATTGAAGCCATTATTATTGATGCAAATAATGAAGAAGCTTCACTACTTACACTAGCTGAAAATTTAAAACGCCAGGATTTAACAGACTTCGAAATCTATATTGGTCTAGTAGGTTTGGATGAAAATTTAAAGAAAAATAAACAACGTTTAGCGAAGTCTTTAGGCTTAAATCGCGAAGACATGTATAAATATTTATCTTTTGAAAAGTTGCCTAAAGCCATCTTGAATGATTTGGTAAATGAGCCCCAGTTATTAGGTCGAACTGCTGCAACAGCTTTTAAAAAATTTCTTGCAGATCACGACGAAATAAAACAACGTGCTGAAAAAGCATTGTTAACTGTTTGGACAAAAGTAAAGAATGGCCAACTTGAGCAAACTAAGGCTGTTGCACAAGCTACGAAATATCTAGTTCAAGATAATAACGATTCTCCATCAACATCGCTTGTAAAAAAAATTGAATATGCTGGGAAAGTTGCTGGAAATATTAAATTTAATGATAAGTTATTAAAGGTTTCTTTAAAAATTTCTCATTTTGATGATGCTAGTTTAGAAAAATTAGAAAATCTATTGAAAGAGTTGGTAGAGAAAAATCAAGAAGTGTAGCAACTTGCTACACTTCTTTTCTTTAAAATATGTCTGATAGTATAATCTTGGGGATACCTAGTAATAAAATTAATCTTAATTAAAAACAATTTTTTTATAATATATATTTATAAAAGTTAGATGCTGTTGACATTTGTTGTATAAAAAATAGTGAGAAAGTAAAATTCAATCGACAAACCACATACCTACTTGTTATGCATTCCAACAATGCTGGCGCATAATCAATGGTCTAAGTCTTTAAATTAATATCAAATGATGCAAATCAAGAATAGGTTTCTATTGATGCCTCTCATATGCGAGTGCATCAACATAAGGCAGGAGTGAAAGACCAAGCTATTTCTAATAACGTTGGTGGAAATAGTTCTAAAATCCATTTAGTTGTGGATGCGGATGGAAATCCTACTGAATTTATTATTAATGATACCAAGACCCATGATTTGAAAGTGCATCTGATTTGTTTGATGTTTTGGATTTAAGTGAAAAGCCCATTACTCGCTTCTAGCTTAACCTTAGATAAAAGCGGATTAAGCAAAAGCTATGATGTTCGTCCCTTCATCATGCAGAGCAATGAAACCGACTACGACTTTATTAAACGACTTTTAGCTTCTGAAGGTGTAACTACACTGATTGATGAAGCACAGCATCAAGTATGGAGTTCATCTGAACAGATCAAACCACAAAAGCTACGCTTAATTGATGATAATGCCCAATTTCAAGCATTAGATCGTCGCAATATTCGTTTTCATCGAAGTAGTGCTACAGAACGACAAGACAGTATCACAGCATTCACAGGATTGCGTTCTCTACAACCAACTGCGGTACACCTTCAAAGATGGCAAGCAGATGCTTTAGCACAAGAAGAAGGTGCAGGCTCGGTACTCACAAAACATCAGCATTCAGATAATCAAGATGTAGCAAGTTTAGGCTTAGAACAAGCCTTTCACATCAGTCCTGCATGGATACAAGACCTCAAAGGTGAAGATGGTGCAACTCAGTCTGGCAACAAACAAATTGAAAAACTGAATGAAAATTTAAGCAAATACTTCAATTCGCAAGCCAAGTACTTTAGTGTGACTTCAACAGTACGTGATGCACATGTCGGGTATTGGTTTAAGTTCAAAGAACATCCTGAAATTGATCAACATGAAGGTTCCGATCAAGAGTTACTAATCACCGCAAAGACTTTTTATAACCAAAATAATTTGCCTAAAGATCTAACTGACCAAGTCACCGCCTTACTCAAAGAAAGCCATTGGCAACAGCCCGAAATTCATACCAACAATCAAGATGAGCGCCAAGCCAATAACCTTATTTTACAACGTCGAAACATTGACATTGTTCCACCTTACAGGCCACTTGAAGATCGCCCTAAGACCCACCCACAACGTGCTAAAGTCGTAGGCATCGAGGGTGAAGAAATTCATGTCGATGAATGGGGACGGATTAAAGTCCGTTTTCTGTTTACTCGAACAGATGACCATATGCATGACAATGGTTCAGGCGCGAATAATAATGACACTGACTCAGCGTGGGTAGATGTACTCACCCCTTGGGCAGGAGAAGGTTATGGTTCACGGTTCTTACCGCGTATTGGTGAGATCGTGGTGATTAATTTCTTTGATGGCAATATCGACCGACCATATGTCGTTGGTCGCATTCATGAAGCACATCGTAGTCCAACTAAGTTTGATCAAAAAGGACAACTTCCCGATACCAAGAAGCTTTCAGGGATTCGCTCCAAAGAAGTCCAAGGCGATGGCTTTGGCCAACTTCGTTTTGACGATACGACTGGACAGATCAGCACACAACTACAAAGTAGTCATGGGGCATCACAGCTCAATCTTGGTAATCTTAGTCATCCGAAAGAGACAGACACGAGTGATGGACGTGGTGAAGGTTTTGAATTGCGAACAGATCAATGGGGAGCACTGAGAGCTAAGCAAGGATTACTCCTTTCTACCTATAAACAAGACAATGCATCAGGCAATCATTTGGATGTAGCAGAAACCAAATCGCAACTGGAATCCAATCTCAATAATTCTAAAGCCCTCAGTGAAGTAGCCAAAAATCAACAAACCGATCCTTTAGAAGTATTAGACAATCTGAAGCAATTTATAGAACAAATTGAACAAGAAAGTGAGGCTAAAGCAAAAGCCTTTAAACAAGCCATTATGGTATTAACTTCACCAAACTCTATTGCATTAACGACCAATGAAGATGTACATCTATCAGCAGATGGTCAAATCAGTCATAGCGCTGGTGATAGCATTAACTTGAGTACACAAAAGAGTCTACTTGCACATGCACAAAGCAAAATCAGTTTATTTGCAGCTCACGAAGGTGCAAGATTGTTTGCTGGTAAGGGTAAGATTGAAATACAAGCTCAGGGGGATGGAGCGGATTTGATTGCCCGTAAAGGGATTCAAATTATTTCAACAGAAGATACGGTTTATATCACTAGTCCGAAAGAACTCATCCTAACTGGAGGCGGTTCACAGCTCAAGATTAATGGTTCAGGTATATTTCCTACGACTAGTGGCAAGTTTGAGGTAAAAGCTGGACAGCATAAGTTTGTGGGGGGGGGAGTAAAACAAATTATGTTTTACCACACTTACCACTTACTGAAATCAAAAAGGATGACTTAGTTCTAGAATATTTACATAGTGATGGCTCACCTGTAAAAGGTGCTGAATTTGAAGTTTTACTTTCAGATGGAAGTCGAAAAAAAGGTAAATTAGACGATAAAGGCAAAGCTGTTGTTAAAGGTGTTCCAGCTGGTAGAGCCAAAATTCAATATGGAGAAGATCAGTCTGAAGATGACTTTCCTCCTCATGAAATTGATGATTGGTTTATTCAACAAGACTTAGAAATATCGAATAATAATGAAAATTAGAGAATAAAATGTCGACAGAAAATCAAGATTTTTGGAATAAAATTGCTAACCGTTCTACTGATATACAGCAACAGTTTTGGTACAGTGCTGAAAAACTTGCACAACATATTCAGGATAGCCCAGCTAACTATCTTACATATAGAGAATATGACACAAGTAAACCAGATCCGAATCTATCGTGGTGGGAAAAAATATTCTTTTATCAAGGTCAAGCTGCGATTAACGAGAGTGTGACAAATCATAATATTGCGGTGGCTGTAATAGATAAAAGTAGCTGGATTTGGGGAATGTTAAAGGGTGATTTCAATAAGAATCCTACGATGTCACAAATCATTGTTAGTGGTTTAATCAGTATGATTCCTGTGGTTGATCAGGTTTGTGATGTTAGAGACCTAATAGCGAATCTAATAGACCTTTCAAAAGAAAATGGTAAATCATCTGATAACTATAAAGCGTTGGCTCTTACTGCATTTGGAGTCATTCCTGAAATTGGTTCGGCTGTTAAAACCATTGTCAAAGCCGCAAGATCAAAGGAAGCTAATAAATTAAAAATTTTTAAATTGATGGAAGGCTTTGAGAGTGCCTTCAAAAAACTAAAAATAAAAAGCCCATGGAACAATGCTCCTGAAGCATGGCTCAGGTCTAAGCCATGGCAAAAGATGGGAAAAACAGCATTAAATGCATTAAACAAATGTATTGATCGTTTAATTCAAGCTATTAATGGTTTCCTCAATAAAGTTCGCGGTAGTTTAAAATCGGCTTTGGAAAAGTTCAAAGTTGAGATTACTAATGCAAAGAATGCGATAAAAAAATACATTAGCGATCTCTGCAATGAAATTCAGAGAAAATTTCAGGAATTATTACCTCAACCTCAATTGGGTATGGCTGGTGCGAATGGGGCCAACATTCCCACCGGTAGATATGATGTAAATATACAATCGGGTAAATCTACCTCAACGACTCATACCCAAAAAGAAAAGACACCCGATAAAGAAAAACCACCTAAAGATAAGGACCTTGATAAACCATGTATATTAAGACTTTATCACCCCATGATACATGTAAACCGTTAGGTAAAACTGGGCACCATGTTGTTCCAGACAGATGCTTTAGATTAGGTACTAGAACAGGGACGGGTAGAAATTCTTTACCAAATGCGATAAGTGAAGGTGATGGTTTAGTAGTATGTGTTGAAGGAGCTACACCAACTGCTACGAATGAACATGGTAGAATACACCGACAATACAGTATCTACGAAAAGGCGTTAAAAGGTATTCATATGCCAGAAGCTACGGCTCCCTTAGTAGAAGTTGAAATTGCAGGCGCGAAAGCTGTTTCTAGTGTTATAAAAAATGCAATGCCGCAAATTTAGCTACCCAATTGCGTGTCTATCATCAAGCAAAAGGATTAGCTGCTAATTATCGAGTTCGAGTTGATGTTAGAGGTAATACTGCTAGAACGTTACCTACTGGTGTTTTTGGATCACCTTTTAAATAATCTATGTCGAGATAAAATTTAATGAATAATTCATCTTTCACATTTGTTACTGGTTGTGCTATCAGCCAATCTAATTTTTATATAGCATCTAATCTTGATAATTTGGATACTTGGGACCTGTTTTCAAAAACTTTTATTTATAAATATCAATCCGATGATTGGATAGATATGGATTTAGATGGTTGGAGAGTTGTTTCTGTTGCTTATTTTGAAAATTCTGGAATCTTTTCATTACTTGCACTTGAACAAGATGGTGACTTAGGAATATTTCAAGAAAATAAGAATAAACTCGAAAAAATACGTGAGACAGACGACTCTAAAATACAAGGATGAACCGTACCGGGTTTGTCGGAGACATTTTTATTTAAGTTAGGCCACGTGACCTAACGGGTTAATCTTATCATAGTACATTGCTTCAAACTCAAAAGGCGATACATAACCCAATGCGCTGTGTACACGCTTTTTGATTTAGTATAAAAATAAGGTTAGTAAATAAATCATATAATCCAGATACTTATTTAGTAAATATAAAATTTATTTGATTTTACTTTGTTAATTTAGGGACTATGGTATTCTATTATTTTAACGCTAAAAATAATTTACCTGTGCAGAAAAAAATGATGACACCATTGCTCATTGATGCATTGACAATATCTGAAGGTAGGTTTGAAAAACCATGCCCAGCTTTAGTTTTGAAAATGATGTTACTCAATGGGGAAATAAGCAGTGAGTTTTCAGAAAAAATTAAAAATCAAGCATTACTACTGCTCGCGATATATCGTAAGTTATTGCTTGCTGTCGATAGGGATTTATGTAAGGTAAAAACTCTACAGGACAGTGTGAAAAGAAGACACTGGGGAAAAATGGATAAAGCACAGGACAAGATGGTGGTTGCAGACCAACTTCGGCTAAAGCGTTTAGATCCAGAAGAAATGATTTTATTTTTAAATACACAGGATTATCTAGATAAGCTGCCTATTTCCTTTGTAAAAAAACTGGTAGGTTGGGCACCACCAGTGGTGAGTGGTACTTTTTTAATCGAAAATGTTTTAGCTGGTTATATCGCCCAGAAGCTTTTGCCATTAGAAAGAATTAAAGTGAAAGAGCTGGGCAAGTCTGTGCAACCCTATTTTCACATAGCTGACTTTTTTGTGCTTTTACCTCAACTAGAAGAACTGTATCAAAAATATCAAAAGCAAATTGTTCGTTTGGCGCCAACGGCAGAAGTTGCTTTAGCTTTAACAGACTTTGGGAAAGCATGGATTTATCGTCTTAGGAGTAGGCTATGAATATTTATTTTCAGCAACTGCTAGAATGGATAAACCAGAATACCCCTATAGAAGAACAAAAACTCCTCCGAGCATTATTTTTATTACGTGCACATTATAGCTTAGCCGGTATCGTTGTCATTTGTCAGCGAATTTTCACCTTGATTGGTGATAATGAATTACCAAAATTTCGTGATGAGCTTAAGACTTTAGAGATCATTAGTGCATTAGAGTATTCTGAGGAATATTCACATTTTTTTTCAAAAACAACGGATAAAAATAAACATAACCCCACGCCGTTGCGCCCCTTTACTGGAGACAGTGGAATTTGTGATTTGCTCTTGCTTAAATCAGGAGAAAATCATAATAATGAGAGTTTTGATACTGTAATTATTTGGTTTTTAGAGCAAATTTTTCATTTTCAAGACAGGGTACATGCTCTTGAGCTTTATAGTAGTTATTTAAAGGGTGATGGAAGCATAAAGCTGAAAGACCAAAAAGGATCTCGTGTGTACAATGCCTTTTTAGCGATTAGGCTATTAGGTGATGCTGGTAATACACAGATTTTAGAAGATGTAAAAGCATCACTGCTTCAAAATTCCCCGAAACAACTGATTCAGTTAATGTCTGTTCATAATAAAGATGAACAATTAAATAAAATTTATTATGCATTAAAGCTATTTTTATCACAAATCTGGCAAAATAATCGGCAAAAAAATAAAACAAAACGTCGAGAATTTTTACACCGTATAGGTTTAAAGCATAGAAAACTGATCTTGCAACGATACGGCTCATTAAGTATTGCTATCCAACCTTTAGAGGATGTAGATGAAATTCATCGTGGTCTAGTCTCTGATGTATTTGAGGATGATGAGATTGAAGAAGATGAAACACCATTGGAGCCCTTGTTTAGATTTTTTTTGGCAGAACAATCCGATTTAATTCGAGGGCTTTATGCATCTAAGTCTACTTCTCAACATATTGAAGCTGCAAATGTTGGTTTAGTTTGGACCAAATCGCGATTGTCCTTAAATTCAATTCAAGAAGTATTTAGGCTCTGTCAACCATCTCATACTGATGCCAACTTAATCTTACGCGCAAAATTAGCTTTAATATTGAGTTTACTCACAGGACGTTCGGTTACTGAATTAACAGCGCCTCGTTTTAGTCAAAATGCAGATCAGAATAATATTGCTATTCAGTATAATCATACTTTATCTGCATATGTATTAAGTGTGTTTGCAGGGACACCGACACTCAAAAAAAAACCAGAACATTCTAAATTTCATGTGCCATGGACCAATGAATTACATTTGGTTTTACCAAGTGAACTCAATGATTTGGTGAGTCAAGTCAAAAATCTTGGGATTACGACCCGTCAACTGGCAGTTGAACGCGAAGTTAGAAGATTAATTAACAGTGTACCTCAAGAGCTAGAAGTCAGCCTCAAAAGCATTCGAGATATTCTTCCACGGTTGTTATATGAGCATAGCCAAGGTGATTTAGCTGTCGTTAAAGCAGTGACTAATGCATCAGGTCGAAATTATGATAACTTGATTCATTATGCCTCTTTTGAACAGAGGCAACTTGAGCAACTTTGGGCGGATTGTTTAAGAAAGCTAAATATTGATATTCCTGAATATAGACACTCTTCTAGTGGACGCGTGGGGAGTCCGATTGGGATAAAGATTATTGAAATAAAAAATGAAATTGCACGAATAAAAAATTATATATATCAAGCCAATGAACAGAAAGATTGGCAGATGTTCTTGAAATACTTAATGTCATATACGGAATTATGGATAAATCTTGCCACAGCTGGTCGAGGTATTAAACAACCCTTTCCAAAGTGGATCAGTCAGCAAGGCTGGGCCTTGATTCAAGATAAGCATCATCAAAATGAATCAACTGATCGTTATGTGCCATTGACTCCAGCATTGATCAAACAGATTCAAAGTTTACGTGGTTTGATGGGAATGTTGGGGGAGCAAATTGAGCTACGTGTTGATTTATCATCTTATGCTGTGCAACTGTATGATCCTCATCAGATTAAAGATTTAGTTAGAAATTGGGCACGGAAGTTGGTTCGCTCTGATCGTAATCAGTTACCTGGGAGGTTCAAGGACGCTGGACTTGGGCACTGGATACGGGGTCGTCATCCATGGGATATATTATCCGTATTTCCTGTATCAGTTTTTAAACAACAGTGGCTTGATGTACAAGAAAACCTGCAAAAACAATTAGGTTTCGAATGTCTTGAAGGTTTTGATTTTTTTAAAATCAAGCATATTCCAACATTTGTTTTAACCCAAGAGACTAAAACAGCTCAAGTAGAGACGAAGCCGAGAATACAATATTCAGAAAATGATGTAAAAGAATGGCTGAAAAACTCAGAGTATAAGTCCTATTGTCCGTTGATTTTTGGGGAAAATCCTGAGCCACAAGTAGCTTTAGAGCTTGGACATGTATTAGCTTCACATTTAGCTAAAAATACAAACATTGATTTGCCAGAAGCGATCAAGGCATATTGTGCTTATATTCGCGATAAAACGAAAATTCCTTTATTCGTTCAACTTCCTCAAAAAGCTCATCGTACATGGCTGACATCTGAAAATAGTTTTAGTACATGGGGTTATATTGAACAAAACTTACTTGATCATATTCAGAAGGATTTAGAACATTTACCTGAACATCAAAATTGTGATGTTGAAATAGGACGTTTGCTGGTTGTACTCTCGATGTATTCACAATTGTGCAGAGTAAGCCATTTACAAGCAATGTTAGAGTTTATTGCTTCTGATCAGCCTATAGTCGCTATGGGATATAGTCGGCTTATTGAGCTGGCAGTGAATAATGATAGATCTGTGACGAAGAAACGCCGTACAGTACTGTTAAGTCCTTATGTCTCGACTTTAATTTTAGTAGACCGACAATATCTACAGCCCCGATTAAAAGAGATTTTAGCAAAGTCAAAAGATCTACAAAGAAAGGATTGGCAAAAGTGTTTTAATACATATTTAAAACAAATAGGGGTTAAGTCAACTCTATCGTTAGCTCAATGGTTGAAAGCTTTACAGCAAAATGTGATGTTAAATAGCACTCCGTTGATTGCAGGTTATATATCAGGCCAAGTCCTGACTGAAGATCTTTCAATAAATGAATTATTACGCTTATTCGAATATGAAAAATTAACCACAAATTTAGATAGCACTGAGCCAGAAAGTGAAATAGAAATAGACGATGAGCAACTACATTTGTCTGATATTTTAGCGATGATTCAGCAACTAAAAGGTGAATCTAGATCAAGCATTTGGCTTAAACAGCTTGCCAATAATGAAACGAATCACTACTCAGTCAATTTATTAACGTGCTTTGTGCGATGGCTGATTTTACGCTGTGATGCAGAAGAGTTAAGTCTACAGAATCGAAATATGATTCATCTACATTTGGCCATCGTCAGTGCAGGTATATTGGGGTTTTCAGAAGATTTAACAAAAGATAGCCAGATTGATGAAGATGTATTTCAAAAATGGATGGAGTTGACGCAAGAGCATTTTCCACACCGCAAGCATCTCGCTGCGTGGAATCGCTTTAGAGATTTTTTAATTCAGTTAAATGATAATCGTATAAAGTTACACAAGCGTACAGCGCATCAAGCAAGTGCTAAAGTTTTTTCAAAAAATGAAGTGCAGCAGATCGTTCAAATATTACAATCTGTAGAATCTGGGGTGAATGATGCTGCTTTACGTCTAGAGATTCAGCGTCATTTTCGTTTATCTGCAGCGATGGGTGTACGCCGTTCAGAGACACTTCATTTACGGCCCTTAGATATTGATGAGGATATGCTCCGAATTCGTCCTTATGGTGAGCATCAGTTAAAAACACTTGGATCAGAACGTGTTGTTCCGATGAATTTATTAAGTCAGACGATTCAAAATGGATTAAATGATATTTATAAGAATAAAAAATATTCGATATTAATGTCTGATGAGAATAGTGAGCATAGGCCTTTTTTTGCTCAAATATCTCAAATATTAAAGAAAGTCACTGGAGATGTTGATCTCAGCTTACATCATTTAAGACATACGTTTGCAAGTACATATACTTTAAAGTGTTTGCAAACAGTGGTGGATTTTAAAGCGCTCACGATAGAATTGCCATGGCTACAAAATTGGATGCCATCGAATGAGCAATTTAATACGCTAGTAGGCAATGAAGGACAGGTTGGGCAAGGGATTAAGGCGATTAGTCGAGTGCTTGGACATTTACATGAATCGACAACATTAAAGCATTATGTTCATATCTTATTTCTGGCTACTTATGCCTATAGCATGCAACAACAGCAACCCAATTTACATACTGCATTTTTTAAGCGAGTCATGAGTCGGAGTAATTTATTCAGGCATTTCCAAGCGATTCATCAACAGAATGGTAATCTAAAATATGAGTTGAGAGACACCATCGAAAAATATGTACTCAAAAAAAGACAAAGTCAGAGGTGGGTCATCTATGCTCAAAAAAGAGGGAATTCGACTGGAAAAGTAATTAAACACGAATTATTTCAAAAGTTTGAAGATATTGAGCGGTATCTTATTTCTGGGCAGGGGCAGCCACGATTAGATATTGAGTCCTGGAAGAAAGCTTTAATTATGATGGCAAACATTCCGTCAGGTAAACGTGGTTCAAATATAGGAAGACATCCATTATCGACACAAGGAAAGTTAGCACGTTTGCCTGAATTACTCAGTGCTGTAGATTTTAATTCTGCACAAGAGATTTTAGAGCGATTTGATTATTTAGAACAAAACCAATCAGAAACTTATAATTGGTTAATAAAAAAATGGTTGTATGAAAGTAATGTAACAAAAGTATTGATGCATTTTACGGCAGAGGATGAACCTATGCTTTCAATCCTTACAGAACATCAGTTTTTTCCGATAGTGATGAAACATAATAAATATGATTATTTTAGAATTATGTCTCAACAAGCGTCATTAAGCGCCGTGCGATGGGTACTAGCATGGTTGAGTGTACGATATTTGGTGATTAGAGATCATATCAGAATTTAAGTAAATATGACTTACGCACGCTTTATTACATAAAGTTTTGAAAGACAGCGCTACCCTAATTGAGCTAAATTCAAGTGACAATTTGGGTATAAGTGCAGCCAAATTCTGTGAATTTGTTCAAGACAGCTACGTGTGCATAAATATCATTTACCTGACTACATCATACCTTGCATTTAATATGCTGCTAGAAGCCGTATAGCATCCTTCCTTGTGCAAATAGCCTAAGCATATATCGTTCAACCTAATGGGCCTAGGAATCAGCGACTTTGATTTGTTCTTTGCTTTCAATTTGATCCATATGTTATCGATTTATATTTTTTTATTTAAAAATGAATAAAAAAATTCTAATTCGGTTTGACCAAAGAAAAAGATACCCATATGATAATTACGTTACAGCAAAATCTGTAATCGGGCGTGGAAACCTGAAAATTACTACAGAAGCATTAAAACCGCTTTAGCGGTTTTTTGTGCTTATTATGCTTAGTTTGCCATTATGGTAGGCCAGGCAGGGCAGTCTATGACTGGCCGTCTTCTGTAGTGCGGTATTTCCACCCCTGTTTGGTCTACCTCCATCTCGTGGAAAAGATGGTTGTAGATAGTTAATTCTAAACTACAGGTACTAAACATGAAGATTTTATTATCTAATCCCCCCATTTCTCTTAGGTCTCTTTTGTTAGCGCTGACTGGATATTGACGGTCATTTAATTCACAGCTTTAACCAAATCGAACTATATACATTTTCAAATTTCGTACTTGAGCGAAAGTAGGAAAGTGTTGCCTGGAGAAAATAAGAAATGGGTTCTACACGACTATTGACCAATATTATTCAGCGTAAAGTCATGTTGCCAGAAGAAATGTCACCTTCAATGCAGCGTGACAATTTTGAAGTGGCACTGACTGATTTTGAAAAGCATCCAATCATCAAATGTTTATTTAAGGCGGATAACCAGCGTTCTACGGAATGTTGGAGCGTGCAAGAAATTGCAAACTTTATTGAGGATTGCACAGAAGATCAAAACATCAATTTATGCATTTTGTATTGGAAAGATATACACGGCAATATTTACATTATTGATGGAGCACATCGTCTTTCCTGTATCTATGCGTGGATTAATAGATATTTTGCGGATGAGCAAGTCACTCAATCACCTAATTTCAATGATCCACAAAAACAAGATATTCGTTACCTCCGCAATTATTTAGGAGATCTCGCTGATTTTCAAAAAATTTGTACTGATGCCGAATTCGCAGAAAAAAAATCGAAATTAGGCGATATTAAAATCAGTTTCAGGCAGGTACTGGGAACTCCGGAAGATGCGCGACGGGTATTTCAATCGATTAACTCAGATACTAAACGTTTAGATAAATATGAGGAATATCACCTAAGAAATCGCGGTAGTGACGCGTATTATGCGATCTATGCCTGTTGTTATATCAATGACAATAAATCTAACCTAGAAGAGCTCCAATATACACGTTTAAATGAGTTGATTGAGTTAGGGGAGAGGATCCACCAGCTACTTTTTTCGACCATTTTATTAGACAATGAAATGAGTCATGGCAAAAAAATTGGCTTGGTCAATGAGCTGATGAATATCATTGCGGGTGATCAGATTCATAATATTATGAGTCTGAATCAGGGGGAGCGCGTTGAAAACCTAATGTCGCATCTGTTGACTATTCTTTGCAGAATAGCGACGCCTGTAAAAAATGCTGGGGTTCCGAGTTTGGGCTTACATCCATACTTATATTTTTATAAGGATCAGCGTTTTCAGATTACTTCTTTTCTTGCATGGTTTTCAATTGTGTATGAAATTCATGAAAGCCGCATGCAGATTCATCATCGAACGATTAGTTTCAAGGACTTCACCCGGGTACGCCGTAGTATTGAGTTCTTGATCGCCAATTTCCCCGTGGCGACCACCGAAACGGTCGGCAAGTTCGGCAGTGGTATCAAGGGCTATGATCGGCTACAAATTGTCTATAAAGCCTTTATTTGCTTAAGCTTGGAAATGGATGTTGATCTTGATGATGAGAAATGCCTGAATACCTTTATTCTGTCCATGTCTAAGGCCTTCAAGTACATAAACTTTAACGAGTTCTATGTCGAAAGGTTTTTGGGTGGTTATGATGATGCAGTAGTCAAGAATGTGGTGGGATATGTGGAGTCGATTAGTCCAATTTCTCGGTCAAAGCCAAAGGCCTTTTCGGCATTAACCAAGAGTCTGCTTAAGCACAATTTTCTGGTGGGTAATCATAACTTTTGCCTCATTTGTGATGGATTGATCTATCTTGATTCTACTGAATCGGATCATAGGATTGCCAAAGCCGTAGGTGGGCAAGGCGTTCTAGAGAATGGCCTGCTAGTTCATCCCATCTGTAATAGGATGAAATCAGATCTGAGCCTGGAAGAGATTAGAGCGGATTTGTTTGGTGAATTACTGTATTGAGCAGCAGAGGGGGTAAATTAATTTTCTAAAATTTATCAATGATTTAACTTTTGATATATTCAGCCAATGTGGTTGTTTTTAATTCACTTTAGAATCACAACCAGAAACTAGCTGTAGTTTCTGAATGACCGTCAAGGTCCTTAGTTTCGCCCATAGATTCCCTCTGTGGGCTTTTTTTTGATCAAAAATTGTATAGATGCCCTAAAATAAACCTTTTAGCATTTCATAAGCAATGAGGATTAAGGCTGAGACCATCAGCACAACAAAAATGAGTTCCACTCTAGTTAACATATTAATTCCTTTTACTTTTCACTTAATTTATATAGCAGTTAACTCGTAGCATCAATGAAATAACATAACATGGAAAATAATCAAAAAGACAGAATTTGGATTTTGATCAGATCTACTGTTTGCATGCTTCAACAGTAGCTTTGAATGTTTCACTTAAACTTTAAATTTTTTTTAAAATTGAATATTTTTACATCTAGGTTCTAAACTTTGATAGAATTAATTAAAACTTTAGATTTCAAGTGTAAACAATGAGAAGCGCTAATATTCGACGTGATGGCTACTTAAAATTTCTGAATACATGGCAAGACCGTGATGTCATTAAAGTACTTTCAGGTGTGCGTCGCTCTGGAAAATCCACCTTATTGGCGATGTTTCAACAAGACCTAAAAGCACAGGGTGTACAAGCCGAAAACATCATTGCCATCAACTTCGAATTTATGGAATTTGAAGAACTCACCGATTACCGTAAACTACATGATTATGTATTGTCCAAAGTTGATAAAAGTAAAAAAAACTACGTTTTTTTAGATGAAATACAACATGTTACAAATTTTGAGAAAGTAGTCGACTCCTTATATGTTCGGGATTATATCGATTTATATATTACAGGCTCAAATGCATTCTTTCTAAGTGGAGAACTTGCGACTTTACTTACAGGACGCTATATCGAGCAACACGTTCTACCTCTGTCATTCCAAGAATTTAAACAGTGGCATATTGAAAATAATCCGATCATCCAACAATTATCCAATCGTGATTTGTATGCCATGTATACGCGCAGTAGTTTCCCTTATACGCTTGCCATGACTAGCCAGCAGGAAACTTATGATTACTTGCAAGCGGTTTATGCCAGTGTAATGTTTAAAGACGTTATTCCCCGTTTGAATACTGCCGATATTAACTCTCTCGAGCGTGTCGCAAGATATTTGGCAAGCGTGACAGGCTCACCTATTTCCATTAATAAAATTAAAAATACCTTTGTTTCAAGTGGGGTTAAGATTTCATTTGAAACAGTAAAACGCTATATTCAGGGCTTACAGGACAGTTTGTTATTTTATAGTGCCGCACAATTTAAAGTACGCGGGCGTGAGTTATTACAATCCTCTGAAAAATACTATTTAGTTGATGTCGGATTGCGCCGGATTATGTTGCCTGATGCTAATGCTGATCAAGGTCATATCTTAGAAAATGTGATTTATCTTGAGCTTGTCAGACGAGGTTATACGGTCTATGTAGGGCGGGTTGATGAATATGAAATTGATTTTGTTGCTGTCGATACTTTACAGAATTTAACTTATTATCAGGTGGCATTAGAAACGCTCAATGAGGAGACACTCAGCCGAGAGTTACGTCCATTACAGAAAATTTCTGATTCGTATCCCAAATATTTACTTACCTTAGACACGATAGGGACTGAAGCAAATTATAATGGTATTGTAAAAATGAGTGCTCTCGATTGGTTGCTATGTGAAAATAAGTAAAGTTGAGGGTAGTCATCGGCACTTCTATTTATTGATCAAAACCCAAAGACTTTTCAGCATTAACCAAGAATGTGATCAAGCATAATTTCTACTCCATTTGTGATGGATTGATTTACCTCGACTCGATTGAGTCAGATCATCATGATTGAGCTACAGTCGCTTACTGAAAGTAGCGAGAATTGCGCTGGAGTTTCTGAAGGATATTAATTGCATATTCCTTAGTTTGCCCATTCATCCGTGTGGGCATTTTTTTTGATTAAAATACAATGCTGTTCTTGCTAAAAAATGACGGCACCCACCATAAAACACAATATTCCAAAAATAATCCAAGGCCAGATCTTTGTCTTCGGTTGTTCTAAATTCTGAGGATTATATTCCGTGTGTTCTAGCGATGTCGGTTGTGGAACACGGGTCTTTTTAGAGTAAGGCTGGTGTTTAGAGAGAGGTGGTTCCACTTGTTTGAGATGAGTCTATTGTTCAATCCAGCTTATCTTCTACAAGCGATAGTAGATATCCTGCATGTGATGAATTATCAATGGAAACGGATGATAGAGATGTGTTG
The DNA here is from genome assembly GCF_013417465.1 of Acinetobacter sp. YH12251. NCBI lineage: Bacteria > Pseudomonadati > Pseudomonadota > Gammaproteobacteria > Moraxellales > Moraxellaceae > Acinetobacter > Acinetobacter sp. YH12251. The sequence continues at coordinate 20,145 of NZ_VPDZ01000020.1, forward strand.
AAAGAAACTGCTGAAGCTATGTACGCATCTACAGGTGATACAATTTGGTTAAGCTTTTAAATATAAAATTCAAGCGCTTTATATCGTTTCAATGAGCAGAGTTCAAAATTGCTTGAGTACGTCATCAATTGATATTTCCTCTTCTACATAGAAAACACCATTTTGGTCTGCTTTCATTTTTTTAATAGTATTACCTTGGATTTTATGGATATCGAGTAGATCTTTAAGTATTTGATCTGCAATTTTATTCTTCCAATCATTTTCAGGATCTAAAGGAATCGACATGAGTTTCTCCTAGTTCGGATGTGGTATAAATTTCATTATCAGTATCACAGAAAATTTGAAATAAATTGATGTAGTGGAAAAAGTGGCCAAATATAGGTATGAACATTTAAACGTGGATAATGAGCTTTATTTATAGGCAAGCTTTTGTAGTTCATCTCTATGTTGATGAATTACACGTTTTAAATGATGTAGTACAATACGTTGTGTTGCTTGACTGTTGTCAAATGCCATAGGTATAACTTCAATAATTGGGCGTGATCTTTGTTCAATATTTTTAAAATCGATCGGTCTTCTCATTTTGCCATAAAACTTTATTGGTGTTATGTAATTTTATACTAATTCTAACTATGAGCTAAAGCTTAAAAGTCCTAACAGCACTATTGAGTACCAAAAAACATGTGACGACACTTATTTTAGGTTTTGATAGGACTAATGCTTCATCATTAATATTGCAGACAATTTTAAAATCGAGTTATCTGATGCTTTAAAAAGGTTTCAGAAAAAATATCTATTTAAACTTCGATGATCAAATTTTCTCTAAACCCATTTTTACCTTGCTCTGGTGGATAACCCAAAGGATTGATCACTAATCTACATCCATCGACTACAGTATCCACTGATGTATGCGTATGTCCTGCAATCCATAACTTAAACCCTTTTACATCTAGGTCATTAATAAAATAGGGATTGAGGGCTGATGCAACAGGGTGCGTACCCCAATATGGATCAAGACAAGCTAAATGAGGTGGAAAATGCGTAATAACGATCACATGATCTTGCCCTCTAAACTGCAAAATATTTTGATGATATTTGTTAAATAGTTTTATGTAGTCATCGGCGGTTATAGGTCTATTTTCATTGCTAATCATGATTTGATCAAAATCATAAATCGATTGTTCAGCATCTTTTTGGGACTGTAAAAGCACCTCAGGAGATATAAGTGGAGAATTGGAGCGAAAGTTCGTAAACAGCGTGCCACCTACAAATATTTTATCTTGAATTTTGATATGGTTGTCATCAAGTAGTGCATTTTTTGGGTAGTTTTCTTTCAAGAAATTCACGACTGAACTGTAGTTAGAGCTGTAGTAATCATGATTACCTAAAACAAAGATAAATTTTTTATTCAGAGATTTACATTTTTCGGCAAACTCAATTGCACCACTTAAGCGATTAGAAAAATCGCCAGCGTGAATAATGACATCAGCTTGCTCTGATATTGAATATTTAGAATTGTGAGTATCCGATAAAATTTGCAGTTTCAATCTACTTCCTTTATTAAATCACGCTGCTTAAATATATAGAGTTTCATTGCGATTAGTTTACAGCAACTAAATATTGTAGAAATTATAAGATACTTATCTGTATTCTTAAGCCTCTAAAAATATAGGTAATTATTTTTGAATCAATTGATTAAATATTGATCATAAAATTTGACCAATTGAATTTATGCACATAAGATAAAGATGTTACAGCAAAATCTGTGACCAGGCGTGGAAACCTGTTACTCAACGAACTAAAGAGTCGCTTTTAGTGGCTCTTTTGTGTCTACATGGCGCTTTTATGGTAAGCCAGGTAGGGCAGTCTTTGACTGGCCGTTTCGTTGAGCGGTATTTCCACACCCTATTTGGTTTGCCTCCATCTCGTGGAAAAGATGTTGGCAAACGACAATCTATCAACGAGGTTTAAAATGCATCTTTATATTATTTCTATCTGTTTTTTCTCTAGCAAAAAGATACTTCTGAGTTGATGAGTTTTTAATTCATTTATCACTGATTTTAATTTTAATTACTTCTAATTTCGTAATCTCACGAGATCTAGAGAAGTATTGCCTAGAGAAAATAAAATGGCTCGTACTAAGCTTTTAACCAATATTATTCAAAGAAAAATGATGCTGCTTGACGAAATGTCGCACTCAAATCTGCACCATAACTTTGAAATATCACTTTATGACTTCGCCAACCATGAGATCCTAGAAAAACTATATAAAGCAGACAATCAACGCTCCACAGAGTGTTGGAGCCCTGCTGAAATTCAGGAGTTTATTCTAAACTGTTTGAATGATCGTAATGTCAATTTATGCGTTCGCTATTGGAAAGATGCTGCTGGTAATATTTATATCATCGATGGTGGGCACAGGATTTCAATTATCTATGCTTGGATCAAAAGATACTTTATTGATGAGCAAGTAGCAGGAGCCCCAAAATTCACGGCACCACAAAAACGAGATATTCGTCAGATTCGTAATCGATTAGGTGGATTAGCTGATTTTCAAGAGTTATGTAACGATTCTGAGTTTCAGCAAAAATTAAAATCAACCAAAATTAATTTTATTGAAGTCATTGGGACACCTGAGGAAGCTCGAAAAGCCTTTTGTTCAATCAATTCGGATACGAAGCGATTAGATCCAGATGAAGAATATCATTTACAGAATAGGGGGAGTGATGCTTTTTATGTGATTTATGCGTGTTGTTATATAAACGATAATAAATCCAACTTGGCTGAACTGAATTACGATCGGATAAATGAAGTGATTACTTTGGGTGAGCAAATTCATGATCATCTTTTTAAGATAATACTTTTAGAGCCGGATTTAACACACGGTAAAAAAATCGGCTTGGTCAATGAACTCCTGAATATCATGTTTGGTGATACTAGTCAGAATACTGTGAGTATAGACCAAGGTCAGCGTGTAGAAAATTTAATGCTAAAACTTAGAGTTGTGCTGTGTCGTATCGCTACACCAGCAATTAGTATTCGGATTCCAAGTCTGGGCTTACACCCAAAACTATATTTTTATAAAGATAATCGTTTTCAAGTGACATCCTTTTTGGCCTGGTTCTCTATCGTCTGTGAAATTCAAGAAGACTGTTTTGAAATACAGAATAAAAAGATAGATTTTATTGGATTTACTCGAGCACGCCGTGGTGTTGAAAGTTTAATTGAAAAAATTCCTGTGGCGATCAAAGAAACTGTCGGTAAGTTTGGTAGCGGGATCAGATCACATGAGCGATTGAAAAACGTCTATCAAGCATTTATCTGTATTGGACTCAATATGGATTTAGATTTCGAAGATGAAGTTTGTTTGAACACCGTCATTCTTTCGATGAGTCAATCATTTGATTATATTAATTTTAATGATTTTTACCTTGAACGTTTTGGTGGTGATTATGATGAGACCATTGTGGATGATGTTGTGAGCTTTGTGAAATCAGTAAGACTAACAAAGAAGAAAAAACCTCTAAATTTTTCACTCGCGACCAAAAGAAATCTTTATCAACGTGAGGAAAGGAAAACATGGAGCTATTGCGAAGTATGTGATAGCGCTCTATACCTTGAATCGACTGAAGTAGATCATCGAGAATCGAAAGCAGAAGGTGGTTACGGTGTTTTAGAAAATGGAGCAATTATTCACCCGATATGTAATCGTTTTAAGTCAGATCGTGCTTTGGAAGAAGTAAGAGCAGATTTATTTGACTAAAAAGATAAGGGAGCAAATGCTCCCTTATTTTTTTGTTTTTTAGTAGACTGGGGTCAGTGTTTAGCCTAAGTGCAAAATCAATAAGTATTTGGACACCCATTCTTCTTTAAGTTGGACACTTTAATAAACGTATTCATTAATTTTGCAGTGTTCCTCAGTTGGTAATGTGAATACCATGCCACTCACCAACGAGCTAATACGATTACTTTCAGCCTTACGTTGCTTGGTATTCACCGACAGGGCATAAATGATCATTGTGTCCCGATACATTTTTTCAGGCTCAACTTTATAGTCAATTTCCGCAGCACAAACCATTTTTCTACTAACTTCGTGTGACGCTCTACGATAGACCTCACGATCATCACTAGCCAAAGTCAGCTTTCTTCGTAATTCTTGTGCATACTGCATATATACGCTAACAAATTCAGGGTTATTCCCATATTTGAGCTTTATGTATCCCTCAATATCATCACGCACACCATTACTATTTGCATCAATCCCACCAATGTTTTTTGTTTTATCTTCATTTTTTAGGAATTTTGATGTTCTCACTTCTTTTAGTGAATTCTGAATACTTGGATTAAGAAGCGAGGAACAGGCCATCAAAAGTATACTTAAGCAACTCACTGCAATAACCGCTTTTTTCATAGGAATCATTTTACTTTTTTCTTTTAAATTTCGTTTTAGATGCAAAGAGTGTCCAATTAAAAGAAGAATCTGTATCCAGTACGATATACTATTAAGTGTCCAATTGGGCAAGAATATGCACCTAAGCAACCAATATGAAAACAATAGACTATTACAATCAATACGCAGATCAATTTTTACAAGCCACGTTGTATGTGGATATGGAAAGCCTATACCAACCATTTTTAGCTGAGTTGCCAGATTCTGCACGCATCCTGGATTTAGGCTGTGGCTCAGGGCGTGACACTTTGGCTTTTAAAAATAAAGGCTATCAAGTGGATGCGACGGACTATTCTGAAGTATTGGTCGAACGAGCGACCCAATTGACAGGAGTACCTGTTAAGCAGCAAAGTTTTTATGAGCTTGATATGCACGATGTTTATGATGGGGTATGGGCATGTGCCTCTTTACTACATTGTGCTCGTAACAGTCTCCCTGATGTTTTAAAACGTATTCATGCTGCGTTACGCCGTGGCGGTGTTTGTTATATGTCTTTTAAATATGGAACAGCAGATAGAGTAAAAGGCGGTAGGGCGTTTACTGACTTAAATGAAGAGCAGGCTCATGAATTGTTAGATCAGTTGAATGGAGTTAGGTTGTTAAAACAGTGGATTACAGTAGATCAGCGACCTGATCGACAAGAAAAATGGCTGAATGTACTTTGGAAAAAACATGCCTGACTTTATTCCTACTGCACAAGAACAACTTAAATTTGTAAAAAATATTCAGCTGATTTTACAGTCGGGTAGTTTTAGTAGCACCTATAAATTTGCATTGCTGATTAGCCTAAGCCGATTAGCTATTGAAAAAGGTGAAGATTCAGGTGAAAGTCTATCACTCGAATATATGGATATCGCTGAGAAGTTTATCGAGCTGTATTGGAAGCAAGCAGTACCCTACACCTTTAATGATGAAGGGCAGCTGATTTTAAATCAAAACAATGGTAAACAAGCTGCCATTGTGAATCGCATTATACAGCTTCGGCAAAGCTACTCTTCTTTGGGGTTATTAAGACGAGATTCATTGGTGTGGTTGAAGCTAGTTAAAGATGTCGCTCGCACTGTAAAAGACATGCCAGTCCGCTACTTGCAAAACATCAACGGTCAAAATTTTGAGTTTTTATATCAGCTTGATCGGTGTGGAAAGCAGCTCATCCTTTTGCCTCAAGTCATGTTTTGCTTACGACAGTTCAGTGAAATCATCGAAGAGCTTTGCCAGAAACGTTGGATTGACTTTATCCGTAAGAACAGCAGCAATGCAGCCATCTTGAATCAATTACCTAATCTTGAACAATTCATGTTTGAGCCGAGTAGAAACCAGTTGAATGCGGTAGCAAATGTATTGGTCGAGCTGCAAGACTGTAAATGCTTCTACTGCAGTAAACCGATGCGAAATGGCAATTACGCCGTTGATCATTTCATTCCATGGTCTATGTATCCATCAGATACAGGGCATAACTTCGTATTGGCAGATTCAAGCTGTAATTCTAAGAAAAGTAATCTACTCGCATCAGAAGAGTTTTTGCATAAGTGGCAGGAGCGGAATGCAGAACAGGATATGATCATCGTCGATCGAATTTCTGTATTGGGATTTCTGACAGATAAAGAGCGGTCACATAAGGTGGCAGAGTGGGCTTATGCACAGGGAAAAGAAAATAATTATTTGATGTGGACGGGTTAAATTTATAAGGAAGTGAAATGGCACGTTATCAATATGCAAAAAATGAACATGGTAAAATTGTCAAAGCAGTTGATTTAGTCGGACAAGAAGAAAAATCTGAATACATTTGCCTGGGCTGTGACAATCCTTTAATTGCTAAGGTGAATGGCAAAATCAAGAAACCTCATTTTGCCCATAAGACTGTACTAGAGTGCAATGGTGAAACTTACCTACACCGTTTGGGTAAACGTGCTTTTTTTGAAACATATCAAAAATGTTTAGCTGAAAATGAACCATTTTACATTACTTTTCACGTGCCTAAGAAATGCCAAAAATTTAAAAGAACCATTCGCAAGTATTGTGATCTTGGCTATGCCGAGAAACGATTTGATCTAACGAGCTATTTTTCACAGATACAAGTCGAAAAAAGGCACGATCATTTTATTCCAGATTTATTGTTGACTCGCCAAACGAATGCTGAAGACTGCATTTATATTGAAATTGCTGTGACTCATTTTCTGAGTGAAAAAAAGGAAAGTTCAGGTAAACGGATTATTGAAATACCATTAGATTGCGAAGAGGATGTCGAAAAAATCTATAATGCAGATTTACAGCAAAGTGATGCTCTCTTTATTGGGTTTAATCAAGAAAGTACACCTATTGTAGATACTGACTGCAAATGTATGCACAAACGGTATTTCTTATTTCTTGTCTGGGATTCTGGTAAAGCTTGGTTAGGCTTGGAATATCTGTCAGATATAAAAGCAAAATTGGCCAAGTATCAGAACAAAATCGAATATAGCAATATTATTGAAACTGATTTGGAATTTGAGAACTCAAATGTGCTGATGGGTTATGCACATGGGGATATGTTTATTTCGCAGTTAAAACTTGCGGTTGAAAAGAAAGTACCTGTGAAAAGTTGCTTCTTGTGTAAATACAGCGGCGATAATTATAACTATACAGAAGGTCTACCTATCTATTGCAGGGCAAAAAAGAAAGCATGTAATTCAAATCAGGCTGCGGAATGTGATTGGTATAGGCTTGCATAGAAAAAATAAAAGAGAATGATGTGTGAAATTCACTTGTTTAATTTTTAATCTATATTACTGTGTTTCCGGCAAAATCAAAAAAATACTTCTACCATAATGTATCTATCAGCTCGATATGAAGCTGAATTTACATGAAATAAGGAGAAACATAATGAGTAAAGCAGGCTGGCCGAGTACAACAGGAAATCCTTCAGGTGGTGGCCGTGATAATAATCCACCACGTAAGTAAGGAGACAAAAACATGCACTTAAGTTTACAGGTCTCAGGTCCAAATGGTGACGGAATTTTTTCTCCAGCAACTGTTGAAGAGCTTGAGTCAATATTAGGCCAAAAGGTCGTACTATTAAAAGAATTACGTGCTGATTTAGGGCTAGGAGGTATCGTTAATGTTTTTAAAACAGCACATTTGCTCAATATACATTTAGATATTGGCGATAAGGATGATTCTTGGGACTTTCTTTTGTTGCCGTATAAACCTTTCGATAGATCAATATTGAAAATTTATAAGAATGAGGCACTTTGGAAAATTAGACGTAGTTATGAAGATTTTCCTCGATGGGCGCAAGCGGATTATGAAGATGCAGAGGCCTTTTTCAAAGAGATCTCAACGGTAGCAGGTTGGCCGAGTACCACAGGAAACCCTTCAGGTGGTGGTCGTGATAATAATCCGTAGGTAATATGATGATTAAATTATTGGTTTCTGAAGCGAACGGAAAATACCTATACGAGCCTAAAACTGTGGCTGAAGTTGAGCATATTCTAGGTGCTGTTGTTGTTCTATTAAGACAGCCGATTTATTCACTCGGTTTAGGCTGTGTGATTAATGTGTTTAGAACAGCCCAAGCTTTAAATATTGGGCTTGAAATTGGGGCAGAGAAGGATAACTGGAGTTTTATTCTTCGTCCTGAGCATAAATTTAACCCAAGCGCAGGGCGTGCATTTGAGGATAACGCTTGGCGGCAGATCAGGAAATCACATACCGACTATCCATTATGGTCAGAAATTGATTATGCGGATGCCATGGATTTCTTTAAAGAAATTCGCTTCGGAGGTGGTTGGCCGAGTAAAACCGGCAACCCCTCTGGCTCAGGACGTTATAATAACGTCTAAGGTACCTTAGCTACATCATTAAACTGCTTAGGCCACTGAAAAGTGGCCTTTTTCCCATTGTGTAGATGGAACATTTTCCATAAATCCATAAACTCACGAGTAGAACTCAATTCTTGTAAAACTTCGGGAGGATTCATTTTCTGTTCTTCGTAGACAAGGAATTGGAAGTAATAGATAAGCCATAGAGCATTCATTTCATTGAAGACAACGAAATCATCATCCTTGATGGTCCGTGAAAGTAGAAAACGAGAATTAGACTCTGTGATTTTTTCATATAGATCATCAAAAATCAGTTTAACTTGATCAAATGGTGTCGTAAAAAACTGGTCTATATCGGTTAAGTAGCAAAAGCGATCCTCAGCTCTCATTTTTTTTAGTAATTGACGCATCGCTTTAATACGTGGGTGTTCTGTACCATCATTGTTATTGTTATTGTTATTGTTATTGTTATTGTTATTGTTATTGTCATTGTCATTGTCATTGTCATTGTCATTGTCATTGTCATTGTCATTGTCAAAGAGTTCTGTATTCAGATATTTGTCAAATGAGCTGATCGTAGGAAGTTTCTTTAACGGTTTTTTATTTGCGTGTGAAGCCAGTGAATAGATGATGAAATCGGAAAAACTACAGGATGGGCCATAAGGTTTATTTTTCTTAAAACGAAACTTAAACAATTGCGTAAAGCACAATGGCTCCATATTACTGTCTAAGGTTAGGATTGCATCAAGATGAATTAAGAGCAGTATAATGAGATGAATAGGCTGTCTCATTTTCTCAAGGGATAGATAGGCGTGTTCATGACCTGAGCTGACAATGCTCTGAATAAAGCCATTTAATTCAGCGATACTTGCTTCTGAAAAACCATTTAGTTCAGCTTGGTCGAATAGTTCGACATGCTTATTCCAATTGTTATAGATATCATGCTTTAAAGGGTAGAGCGATAAGCATTTTAGAATATAGGCAAAAGTTACTTTTATATCTTCGCCCTGATCTGCAATTTGATTAGTGTAAGTATCTAATACCTTAAGCTCTAAAGCATCACAGAGCAGTCCTTTTAATTCAGACATGCTCATTTCTTTTTCAATCTGACTGGCTTTTTTGACCGCTTGTTCTAGGTTTTTCCCCATATTACGATCGAACTTCATTAAGATTTGAAAATTAAATTGCGTTAAATCCACAAGCCCCCCTTATTTTTCTGAAAAATTGATCCGCGACATTATTTGGCGTATGACCCTAAAGTATTCCATAGATACACTGCCGAAAGCACTGAAAATAGTGTTAAATAACCACATTAAAAATTTACACTTTATTTTGGGTTCTTATGGATCATTCAGTACATAACAAATTGGTTTCATTTATCTGGTCTATCGCTGATGACTGTCTTCGAGATGTCTATGTACGAGGTAAATATCGTGATGTGATTTTACCAATGGTAGTATTACGCCGTTTAGATACGCTGTTAGAGCCAACTAAAGATGCAGTACTCGAAGAAGTACGCTACCAACAAGTCGAAATGGAACTTACCGAGTTTGATGATGAGCCACTGAAAGAAGCATCAGGCTATGTGTTCTATAACACATCTAAATGGACATTGCGTTCGCTGTATACCGCAGCATCGAATAACCCTGAAATTTTATTGGCGAACTTTGAAGAGTATTTAGAGGGCTTTAGCGACAACGTTAAAGAAATCATCCAATGCTTTAACCTCTATACTCAAATTCGCCATATGTCACATAAAAATGTGCTGTTAGATGTGGTAGAGAAATTCTTATCACCATACATCAATTTAACGCCTGAAGATGCAGTCGATCCAGACGGCTACCGTTTACCTGCATTGACTAACTTAGGTATGGGTTATGTCTTTGAAGAATTAATTCGTAAATTTAACGAAGAAAATAACGAAGAGGCGGGTGAGCACTTTACACCACGTGAAGTTATTGAGTTAATGACGCATTTTGTCTTTGATCCAATTCAGGAAAAATTACCTTTAACCATCACTGTCTATGACCCTGCATGCGGTTCAGGTGGGATGCTGACTGAAGCACAGAACTTTATTGAAGAACGTTATAGCGTGGAAAATGGCAACCGTGATGTGCTTTTGTATGGTAAAGAGATCAATGACGAGACGTATGCGATTTGTAAGTCAGACATGATGATTAAGGGAAATAACCCTGAAAACATTCGTGTTGGTTCGACCCTGACCACAGATGAATTTGTTGGCACGAAATTTGACTTTATGTTGTCAAATCCACCGTATGGTAAGAGCTGGGCATCTGAGCAAAAATACATCAAAGATGGCTCAGATGTGGTTGACCCACGTTTTGTGGTGAAGTTGAAAGACTATTGGGGCAATGAAGAATCGTGTGATGCAACACCACGTTCAAGCGATGGTCAGCTTCTGTTCCTCATGGAAATGGTTAATAAGATGAAATCGCCTGAGCATAATGGCATTGGTAGTCGTATTGCCTCAGTTCATAACGGTTCAAGCTTATTTACGGGTGATGCTGGTGGCGGTGAAAGTAATATCCGTCGTTACATCATTGAAAACGATTTGCTCAATGCGATTGTGCAGTTGCCAAATAACCTGTTCTATAACACTGGAATTACAACCTATATTTGGTTGTTATCGAATAATAAACCTGAACATCGTAAAGGCAAGGTACAGCTTATAGATGCAAGTTTAATGTTCCGCAGGTTGCGTAAAAACTTGGGTAATAAAAACTGTGAATTCGCCCCTGAGCATATTGCTGAGATTATGCAGATTTATTTGGCGAGTGAAGATGTAGAGCGTCAGCTTGATGCTCAAAATGATCCTATCGGTATCGCAAGTAAGGTTTTTGATAACCAAGATTTTGGTTATTACAAGGTCAATATTGAGCGTCCAGATCGCCGTACAGCGCAATTTAGTGCAGAGCGTTTACAAGGTTTACGTTTTGATAAGTCATTGTCTGAGCCGATGGAATATATGTATAGCACTTATGGCGATGAGATTTATGTTTCAGGCAAGCTTGAAGCCGTTAAAAAAGATGTATTAGCATGGTGTGAAGAACAAGAAATTACGCTGAACAATAAAGCCCAAGCCAAGCTGTTTGATTTGAAGCATTGGGATGCATTAAAAACAGCGTTGGAAAATGCGTTAAGCATTATGAAACAGGTCGGCACAGACGAGTTTTCTGACTTTAACTTGTTTAAAAAGAAAGTCGATGAAGCGATTAAAGCGTTAAAGATTAAGCTGTCGAATTCTGAAAAGAACAACATTTTAAATGCGGTGAGTTGGTATGACGAAAACGCAGAAAAAGTGGTGAAAAAAGTCGTGAAGCTAAATGACGCTGAGCTTGCTGACTTACTTGCACATTTGGGTTGTACAGAAGCGAATTTAGCTGACTTTGGCTATTATGCAACGGCGAAAAAAGGCGAGTTTACGACTTATGAAAGCAATAGTGACTTACGTGATAGTGAATCTGTACCGTTAAAACAGCAAATTCATCAGTATTTCTTAGATGAAGTGAAACCACATGTGGCTGAAGCGTGGATTAATCTGGATTCTGTGAAGATTGGTTATGAGGTGAGTTTTAATAAGTATTTCTACCAACATAAGCCTTTGCGTTCTTTAGAAGATGTGGCTCAGGATATTTTAAGTCTTGAGAAGCAAGCGGATGGTTTGATTGCACAGATTTTGGGTTTTTAAGGGGAAGCATGATGTTTGAAAAATATGATGCTTATAAAGATTCAGGTGTGGAGTGGATAGGTGAGATACCAAGTGATTGGGAGATGATTTCATTAAAAAGATCAATTGACGGTTGTTTCAATGGTCTTTGGGGTAGTGATCCAAAAGCAAATCATGATGATATTGTTGTTTTACGGGTTGCTGATTTTAATAGAAATAAATTAGTCATTGATAATTCAAAACTAACATTTCGTAATATCAAAAAATCAGAAATTGGTAATCGACTTTTGAAAAAAGGTGATTTGTTAATTGAAAAATCAGGCGGTGGTGACAAAACATTAGTTGGTTGTGTGGTTCTTTTTAATGAAGACTATAAGGCACTTACATCTAATTTTGTTGCCAAAATGACACCAAAAATTAATGTAAATAGTTATTTTTTAAATTACTTTTTTGCAACCTTGTATGCAAATAACATTAATTACCAGTCTATTAAGCAGACAACAGGCATACAAAATTTAGATACAAATTCGTATTTAAATGAAAAGCTTGTATTACCTAGTTTGTATGAGCAGGAAGCAATAGTAAATTTTCTAAATCAAAAAGCATCTGAAATCGACCAAGCCATTGCTATTAAAGAACAGCAAATTGCTTTACTTAATGAACGTAAGCAAATTGTGATTCAAAAAGCTGTGACTCAAGGTTTAGATCCAAATGTCCCGATGAAAGATTCGGGTGTGGAATGGATTGGTCAAATTCCTGAGCATTGGGAAGTGATTAGAAGTAAATTTTTATTTACTCAGCGTAAAGAAAATTCCAAAAAAGACGATGTTCAGCTATCTGCTACTCAGGCATATGGTGTAATTCCTCAGGAAGAATATGAAAAGAGAACTGGAAAGTCGGTAGTTAAGATTTCATTACATCTTGATAAAAGAAAGAGAGTTCATCTTAATGACTTTGTTATTAGTATGAGAAGTTTTCAGGGTGGGCTAGAAAGAGCATGGGCAGAGGGATGTATCCGATCGTCATATGTTGTTTTGAAGCCTCTAAAGCCTATTGATCCAGACTATTATGGGTATCTTTTTAAGACACCAATGTATATCAAAGCTTTGCAAAATACTTCTAATTTTATCCGTGATGGACAGGATTTAAATTTTGGAAATTTCTCGCAGGTTGATTTATTTATTGTTCCGTTATCTGAGCAAAAACAGATTGTGGAATACATTAAAAGTCAGCTAGGTGATTTTGAAAAGCACCTAGAGTTATTAAATCAACAAATCGAAAAGCTAAAAGAATATAAAACCACACTCATAAATGATGCTGTGACAGGCAAAATTAAAGTGGCATAAAAAATAAAACCTAGCCAACTTTGGTTCGCTAGGTTTTTTAATATTTCGGGGGGAATATGAGCTTATATACAGTAGACACAACCAATAAAAAACTGAAACCACTAGACGGTACAAAACTCAGCGAACAACAGCTAACCGAGCGTTATGACTTGCAAGAATGGTTAGTGAGCCATCCTGAAGCATTGGGCGAAGAACTACTGATTATCCAAAAAGAATTCGATGGCTTTGATGGAACGGGTGAACGGCTTGATCTTTTGGCTTTAGATACCAAAGGACAACTTGTACTGATTGAAAACAAACGCGATGACAGTGGACGTGATGCCGTGTGGCAGGCACTCAAGTATGCGTCTTATGTTGCGCCGTTTACCTCAGATGACATCGAAGACGTCTTTGCAAAATATTTAATGAAAAATAAACCTGTATGTGCAGATTTAGATGATCATGCCTTTGATGCCGACCAAGTCAAAAACACTGCCAAAATACTGATTGAACGCTTTTTAGAAGAAAATCAAGAAATGGGTGTATCGATTACGACACTTAATCCACGCAATAGCCAACGAATTATTTTAGTGGCGGGAGAGTTTCGAAAGGAAGTGACCAATACCGCATTGTGGTTGCTTGACCGTAAGATTGATGTGAAATGCGTGAAAGTTTCGCCATATAAACTAGACGAACAATTGTTGGTGGATATTCAGCAAATTATTCCTGTTCCTGAAGCATCGGAATATATGGTGCGTTTAAGCCGTAAAGATGCGGAAATCAAAGTCATTAAAGAAAGAGAAAGTTCACTTGGACAATTGAGAATAGCCTATTGGACACAGTTGTTAGAGGATTTTCAAAATCGGAACTTTGACCTTTTCCGCAATGTAAATCCAGTTGGTGCAGGATGGCGTAGTGCAGGTGCAACAATTGCACAGTGTAACTACAACTTGATTTTCGCCCAAAAAGAACTCCGTGTAGAACTTGAGTTTGCAACAAGCAATATCGAAAAAAATAAAAAGCTCTTTGATTTCTTCTATGCACGTAAAGCAGAAATTGAGCAAAGTTGTGGTCTACATTTAGATTGGCGTAGATCAGAAGATCAAAAATTATCAAAGATTGTGGTTGTTAACGCCGTAGAGGGTTATAACAAAGCATTTTGGCCTGAATATATTCAATGGCATTTTGAACACGTGCAAAAGTTTGAGCAGGTGTTTAAGCCGTATATGAAAGATGCGTATCAAGTGATTAAGTAAGAAAGCATAGATCTAAGAATTGAAAATTGAGGGTAGGTTGTGTCAGAAAAACAAGGGTTGATTAAAGTGGCTGTGTGCAATGTGGCACAGTTGCTCAGTGGTAAACGCATTAAAACAGAAAATCAAAGATATATTCAGGGGCAATTGAGCATTCCTGAGTATCAGCGCCCCTATGTGTGGGGTGAAAAGCAAATTGATAAACTGATTGAAGACCTTAAAGATCATCAAGAACAATTTACTGACAGCCCTTATTATCTTGGAAGTGTGATCTTACATGCACAAGATGGATATTTAAATATTATTGATGGGCAACAGCGCTTAACTACACTTGCTTTACTGGGCTATCTAAATGCTGAGCTTGATGATGTATCACTCACTTATCAAGCAAGTTTGAGTATTCAGCATATAAAGCAAAATTTACAGTACCTTGAAAAAAATCGGAGTAAATGGGAAGACTACATAAACTTTGAAAGTATTGTTGTATCACTTGTAGTCACTGAATCTGAAGATGATGCTTATAAGTTTTTTGAAACACAAAACACAGGTGGGGTAAGGCTCACAGGACCAGATATTATTAAAGCGCATCATTTGAGAGCTGTACCTGTCGATTATAGAAATCATTATGCGAAAGAGTGGGAAGATTTAGGTGAGTTACAAGGCATAGTCATGACGCTATTAAGAGGGCGTTATTGGAATAGTCTGAAAGGGCGAACAGTTCCGTTTTATCAAGAAAAACAAAAAATTCGAGATGAAGTAGTTGAAGAGTTTGCCAACCGAACCCTAAAACATCAAGACGATGTTGCTTATGGTCTTATGCGCTTGACATATACACCCATGACCAAACAAGCAAAGCAAGATGTACAAAATAGTTACCAGCTTAGACAGCCGTTAAATGAAGGTATTAATAGTATTTCCTATATGGAATACTTTCAAAATTTATACAGTAAATATTATAAAGATTTAAAAGTCAGCTATTTACCAGAGTATGCTAAATTTATTGATTGGTTAAAAAATCTAGAAGGCTGTCGTTTTTTAGAAGAACTTTTCGTCACTGGGTTGATGTTATACCTCAGTCAATTTGGTGAATATAAGCTTGATGCCTTCGCTAAGAAATTGTTTAGGGTGGCCTATTCAAAACGTGTCAGTAATAAAAAAGCAGTAAGGGCAGATTCAATACCGGAGTTTTTGAAAGGCCATAAAGTGTTAGATCAGATCGCTTATAGCTTTACAGCAGAACAGGTTTTTGAAAGTTTAGATTGCTTTGAACTAAAAGTAGATGAAGATGGACTCAATGAAAACACTGTCAAAAGACATTTTGTTGAGGAAACAAATGCACACTTTGAATTAGGAATACGCCCAACACAGTATGCTGAACAATTTGCAAAACAGTTGAGCCAAAAGATACGGAATTTGGGGTAATAAGAATGAATCAAGCAGTAAATACAGAGCTTTTATGTTTAAAGCACGTTGTAGATGAGAACTATCAATTCGTTATCCCTAGCTATCAACGTCCGTATGTATGGAGTTCAATTCATATCGAAGATCTGCTCAATGATATTGAGGAAGCATTCAAAAATGATGAACCTCACTATTTTATTGGTACAACATTGTCATCCAAAAAAGATCTTTCAACTTATGAATTAATAGATGGGCAACAGCGTACAACAACATTGATGTTATTTGCTTTGGCTTGCCATGATTACAAAGATTCAGTGTTAAAAGGGCATTCGATACTAAAAGTGTCGACTTATGCTAAAAAGCCAAGATTGCATTTTGAAATTCGGGAAAGAATTGAATCCTATTTAGGTTCTCAAGCTGGGCTTGATGGATTTGGTCAGCCATCGCAAGATCAACTGGCTGAAGATGCTTATTTGAAGCATATACATGCAGGTCTCGAATACATAAAACAAAGACTAAAAAAGATTAGTGAGAGTGAGGTAGAACTTAAGGAATTTATAGACTACATCTTTGAAAATGTAAGATGGATTAATAACATTATCCCTGAAAAGACTGATTTGAATAAACTGTTCTCGAGTATGAATACTTCGGGAATACAGTTAGAGCCAGTGGATATTCTGAAATCCAAAATTTTTAAAAAAATTACGAAGAATAAGAAGCTTTATGAGGCAATTTGGGATGCTTGTCAAAATATGAATACATATTTTGAACGGGTGTTACGTAAAAAGATTGAAGCTTCATCATGGAATAAATTGAGTTATGAGGATCTTGAGCACTATGATGCAGAAAGCATGGTGTTTGAGGTTGAATCTGAAAGTTCTAAAAAGTCATTTTTGAAAGGTTTATCTATTCAAGAGATAGATAGTAAACGTAATATTTCAAATTATGAAAATGATAGTGAAAAAGAAACAGAACATGAAGATCAGATAGAAGCAGATATTCCGGAGGAAAGTAAAAATCATTGTCGATCTTTTATTAGCTTCGAGTTGTTATTAATTCATGCATTGCGTATCTACAAAGTGTTAAACGATGAGAATGATATTGAAGAGCGTTTGATTGCTTCAAATTTACAAAAGATTTTTAAAAACTTTGTAATTCAAGCCAGTGAGAAAGAGATAAAAGATTTTTTAGATGTATTATGGCAAGTGCGATATCAATTTGATACGTGGTGTGTGAAGTGGCTAGAGAATGAAGATAGTGGTGGTGAGGAATTACGTTTAACTTCGATAAATCGACAGAAAAAGAAAGAAGCTAAAAAAGCATATTTTAATAGGACAAAGAAAGAACATTCTGCTTTAGAGCTTTTACAAAGTGTGCGAATTTTTACAGGTGAACGTAGTGCTCAGTATTGGTTAACGCCATTTTTAATTGGTTTAATAAATGCTGATTCTTCTTTAGACCAAGATGATGTCGTTGAGTGGCTAGAGAAAATTGATAATGATTTATCTTTGGCAGTAGATGACATCACTCAAAAAGTAGCGAGTTATCAACTTTGTCTTGAGGATGAAATAGGAACAAAAGACTGGCAAGAGCTCCAAGACTATCTAGAAAGTCAAAAAGGGACTTCTTTTGAACATTACTGGTTCCAAAAATTAGAATATGTTTTATGGAAAAACTATGGTCGTCGTACGGAGAAAAAATTTAGAAACTATCGTATCACTGCAAAAAACTCAGTAGAGCATGTACATCCACAAAATGAGAGATTTGGGGCTGTATTGACGGAGTCATATTTGCATGCTTTTGGCAATTTGGTTTTACTCAGTCCAGGACAAAACTCAGAATATAGTAATAAGCCTGTGACGGTTAAATTGGCAGAATTTGAGAGAAAGCCATCATATGATTCGTTAAAGCTTAAATATTTATTTGATACTTTTAAGAAATCAGAAAGTAAAAATTTAACTAAGTCAGTTATTCAGATGCATCAAGATCGAATGATTGAGTTGCTAAAAATGCATTATTGTGGGGTTGAGGGTAATAAATAAAATGGTCAGTTTAACCAATGAACGTGCTTTAGAAATGGCAATTGAAAAAGCGCTGACTGGAACATGCCTCGAAAATATCAAAACAGGTTTAACCGATATTTCTCTACCTCATCATGGCTTTGTATCAGGTTCACCTGCAAATTTTGACATGTTGTATGCCTTAGATACCCAATATTTCTGGCAGTTCTTAGAACAAACACAAGCTGATGAACTGGCAAAGATTCAAAAATTTAATCCACACGATTGGCAACGTAAAATCTATGAACGCTTTGATCGAATGATCCGAAAGCATGGGGTGATTCATCTACTGAAAAAAGGTCTCGCCGTAGACCAAGCACATTTTCAGTTGATGTACCCAGCGCCTTTGGCAAGTAGTTCTCAGAAGATTAAAGACCGATTCAAGCAGAACATTTTTAGTGTAACTCGCCAATTACGTTACTCAAAAGCTAATCCACTACAAGAAATTGACATGGTGGTATTTGTAAATGGTATTCCAATTATTACTTTTGAATTAAAGAATGATTGGACAGGGCAAAATGCTCGTTATCATGGGCAGAAGCAATATAAACAAGATCGTGATATCACACAGCCCTTATTGAGCTTTGCTCGTTGTATTGTACATATGGCTGTCGATACCGATGAAGTCTATATGACCACGAAATTGGCTGGGGCGAACACCTTCTTCTTACCGTTTAACAAGGGACATAATGCAGGTGCAGGCAATCCGCCAAATGCTGAGGGGCATAAAACGGCATACCTTTGGAAAGAGCTACTTTCTAAAGAAAGTCTGGCAAATATCATTCAGCACTTCGTGCGACTAGATAGTGATGAAAAAACCTTA
Organism: Acinetobacter sp. YH12251; assembly: GCF_013417465.1. NCBI lineage: Bacteria > Pseudomonadati > Pseudomonadota > Gammaproteobacteria > Moraxellales > Moraxellaceae > Acinetobacter > Acinetobacter sp. YH12251. Next base: position 38,945 of record NZ_VPDZ01000020.1, read on the forward strand.
TTAGATAAAAGGAATCTCTATTTCCCACGTTATCATCAACTCAGCGTGGTACGCCGTCTTATTCATGATGTCTCAACTCATGGGGTTGGTCAAACTTATCTCATTCAGCATTCGGCAGGTTCGGGTAAGTCAAATTCGATTACGTGGGCAGCATTTCAGTTGATCGAAGCTTACCCAGTAGAAAAAGACATTCCAGGAAGTCGAGGGCTAGAACACCCATTATTTGATTCAGTGATTGTGGTGACGGATCGCCGTATTCTGGATAAACAGCTTAAAGAGAATATCAAGGAGTTCTCTGAAGTTAAGAATATTATGGCACATGCCCATAAGTCATCAGAGCTGAAATCTGCTTTAGAAAATGGCAAAAAGATCATTATTACCACGATTCAAAAATTCCCTTTCATTATCGATGGGATTGCAGATTTAAGTGATAAACGTTTTGCTGTGATCATTGATGAGGCACATAGCTCTCAATCTGGTGTTGCACATGACAAAATGAATGAAGTCATGGGTAAAGCCAATGAAGACAGTGATGGTGTAGATGCTCAAGATAAAATCTTAAGTGCGATGTTGGCACGTAAGATGAAAGGCAATGCATCCTATTTTGCTTTTACTGCAACGCCAAAAAACACGACTTTAGAAAAGTTTGGTGAAAAGCAAGCAGATGGCTCGTTTAAACCTTTTGATCTGTATTCGATGAAACAGGCGATTGAAGAAGGGTTTATTCTAGATGTCTTGTCCAATTACACGACATATAAGAGCTTCTATGAAATTGAGAAGTCGATTCTAGACAATCCATTATTCGATACTAAAAAAGCGCAGAAAACCTTACGAAGCTATGTGGAGAAAACACAACAGACCATTGATATCAAAGCTGAAGTAATGTTGGATCATTTCATTCAACATGTGGTAAATACCAAGAAATTAAAAGGCAAGGCCAAAGGGATGATTGTGACTCAAAATATTGAGTCTGCAATCCGTTATTACAAAGCGATTGACCGACTGCTTGAGCAAGCAGGATATCCATTTAAAGCCATCATTGCTTTCTCTGGTGAGAAGAAAGTAGATGGTATTGAATATTCAGAAGCGATTCTCAATGGATTCTCTGATAATGACACTAAAGATATGTTCGATCGTGGCTATGTGGGTGACAAGAAGCCTGTAGGCGTGAATGAAGATCAGTATCGCTTACTGATTGTTGCCAATAAATACCTCACTGGATTCGATCAACCAAAGCTTTGCACGATGTACGTTGATAAAAAGTTGGCGGACGTCCTGTGCGTTCAGGCACTTTCTCGTTTAAACCGTTCTGCCCCTAAATTGGGTAAGAGAACAGAAGATCTATTTGTGCTTGATTTCTTCAATGAAATAGAAGATATCAAACAATCATTTGATCGTTTCTACACGTCGACTACGTTGTCACAAGCGACCGATATTAATGTACTCAACGAACTAAAAGATGAGCTAGATACTGTTGGAGTATATGAATCATCGGAAGTCGAAGACTTTGCCACAAAATATTTTGATTCAGTAGATGCAGAAAAATTAAGTCCAATTATTGATACTGCCGTTGCACGTTTTGATGCTGAGTTAGAGCTTAGCGCTGAAGATAAAGCTGATTTCAAGATCAAGGCAAAGCAGTTTGTGAAGATTTACGGACAGATGGCTTCAATTTTGCCATACGAGGTTGCAGCTTGGGAAAAGTTATATTGGTTCTTAAAATTCTTGATTCCTAAACTCAAAATTGAAGATCCAGAAGCAGATGCTTTAGACGAGTTGTTAAATTCAGTTGATTTAAACTCCTATGGTTTACAGCGTAAAAAACTGAATGAGCAAATTGAGTTAGATGCTGAAGAAACAGTTCTAGATCCGACAAACTCGAATCCTCGTGGTGCTCATGGCGGTGAAACTGAAGAAGATCCATTAGATGAAATCATTAAAACGTTTAATGAACGCTGGTTTGGAGGTTGGGCTGCAACGCCTGAAGAGCAAAAAGTAAAATTTGTGAATATCTTAAAACAGATAAAAGAACATGCTGATTTTGAGAGTAAGTATTTGAATAACCCTGATCCGCATACCAAAGATTTGGCTTTTGACAAGATTATGAATGAAGTGATGTTACGTCAAAGAAAGATTGATATGGATATGTATAAGCAATATTCAAAAGATACTGCCTTTAGAATGTCATGGAAATATAGCCTGCAACAGGGTGTTATGAGGTAATTCTTAAAATATGAGTGAAATAATGAAAATTAACCCATATCAGCGACACTTTCTGACGCCTTTAGGTTTATATAGGTCATTGAATCAATTATATTATTTAATTTGAAGTAGAAAATAATAATGGGGGGCATTATGGAGTTGTTAGCATCTGATATCTTAGGGGAGCAATTGAGTGCTAGACATATTCTTAAGCGAATTTTTGAGTCGCGTAAACTTACTGAGCCAACAAGTCATCCCCTGTATACCTATCATATTACCCTAGAAGAATATCAAGACCTAAAGCGTACGCTGAGATATAGCCAACAAGATCAAAAAAGCCATAAACCTGGTCGTGAATGGTGTGCAGTTTTTACACTATTTGTTTCGGAATGGTTTCGTCGAGAGTATAAAAGTGGTTGGAGTTGGGGGCCTGTATATGATGCACTGGGCTTTCAACCTTTACATGATATTCGCTACGTAGTTCAGCATGGCTTAGAAGGTTTTTGGAAACGTCCGATCCTTAAATTTGAAGGCTCAAATCATACCAATTATTTAGGTTCTGTATTTAAAGAAGGGGGATTCCCTTCAAATCTTTTAATGGAGCAAGGTAATCATTATCAGGCAGTATTTAAACGTATTGTGGCACAGTTTAGTCACTTTAGACATTATAACCCTGAAATAAATGACCAATTGATTCAAGCGTATACTCAATATCTGCCTCAAGCATTCAAGGAGCATGAAACACGAGTGCTTATTTCAGATATGGCAGAACATCTTGTTCATTTAGTAGAAACACACCAATTGGATAATACAGATAATCCAGCAGCTTATTTATCCGTAAATTTCCCCAAGTGGAGGGAAGTATTTCCTCTACCATTAGAAAGTAGTGTGGCGGAACAGTTTTTAAATCAGTTACTCGTTACTTCTAGTACTGAATTGAAGCAAATGAAAACAAAGCAGGATGCTTTATCCTGTGCGAATTTTTTTAACCGTAATTCTAATCAAATATTAACTGAAGTTTTCCTGCCGAACTCACTAGAAATCACTTTGGAGGATGTTCAAGGGATTCCTCCTCGTGTAGAAATTGTGTTGTATGAAGCACATGAACCCTTAGCAAAGTTTGGCACTGCCACGTTTATGGCAAGGCCTGAGGCTAAGAAGCCAGTGAATATACGTATAGGTGCACAAACGCGTATTATCACTAGGAAGAATTATCAACATGGATTGATTCTGGCACTACAAAATAAAGATCAAATTCTTTATCAAAAAGAATTACCTCAAACTTGTTTAGAAATCGGTAGTGTTCCTGTTGCATTTGCACAGGATGAAGGAGAGCTTTGTCCATTTATTGGGCAGGCTTCATTCAAGACAGCAGAATCGGAAATTATTTTACTCTTACCGCCATCATATCAATTTACTTCTCAGGACTGTGTCACTGGGCATTTATCAAATGCTTTTGGCCAGCATGTTTATAAGGCGAAAGGCGACATTGAAATTGTTGGTGATGATCAAGAAAAATATCAGATTCAATGCTCTAAATATTTTGACAAATCAGAACTTGTAGATCTTTTTGGTAATAAGTTTCCTTGGCATACTGTACCTGCATTGGCTTTTTTAGGAAGACCTAAGGCACGTTATATAGAAACTGGTTTGCAGTCAAAAAATGATAGTTTAGCTATTTATGCAGAACAAAAGCTTTTGGCTCATCATGTGGGTTCTAGTGGATATGGTGTAAAGACTTTAAGCGTTAAAAATGCAGCTCAAAATGTGGTGCTACGTCGCAAGGTTGTAATTTTCCCTGAAGACCTAAAAATAGAATTATTGGCAGGAGATACGCCTAATGAAGCTGATATTCGTCTACTAACCAAAAGTAATATCATTTGTTTAGGGATCACCGCTGATCATCAAGCAGTGAGCTTTAAGTCGCGTAAACTGAATGATGATATACATGGGCAATATGGTTATGAGTACCATCTAAAATGCAATGAGCATCCACCTGAAAATATCAAACTTAATTTGATGCTGAATTTGGGAGATCAACTAGATTTATTACTACCATTTCCATCACATGGTGCAACGCTCTATAACGGAAATCACCAGCCAATTAAACAAAAAGTATTAACTGTAGACGATTTGCTCGGTTCAAGATTATGTCTATATGCACCAGAGGATAAGCTGACCAATTTTCGGATGACAATCAGGCTGAAAAGCACTCATATTCGTGATATAGATGCCCCTTATTACAAGTGGCAGTTTTTGGTGAGTGGAAAACCACATCAAGAATCACTTATTCATTATCGAGCTGAAATAGAAGAATTATTGGCATTAACAAAAGACTTAGATGCACGGATTATTCTCGAAGTCACTGGTGGGAAACAATCTTTAAATTATGAGATTAAACATTATCAAACCGAGTTTGAAATAGATGAACAAGGTCATTATTTTTTAAATGGTTTGAATCTTTCAGGTTCACAAGTGGTTGATCCAGTCATCATGGTTTTAAACCAACCTGAACAGGCTGTTTTACCACTCGAACCAGTTACAACTGAAGGTGTTGAAACAGGTAAGTATAAATTGCCAAGATTGAGCAATGTGGGTCCTTGTTTAATTATTCCTAGAGATGAACAATCGATTAAATTTAGACCGAAATTCATATCGCAGCAGATAAAAGAAGATTCATTGTCTTTTGAAACTGCGGATACCTTACATACTGCCGTACGTGATTATCATCCAACATTTAACCCAAATAGTATTGCAGATTACTTAGAACTTATGGCGAGTGATTTGCAAAACTCTGGATGGCTGTATCTTTACCACTTATATTCGAAGTACAACCATTTACCGTTGGTCACATTTCAAGTGTGGAAGGATTTGGTAAGAAATCCATCATGTTTGGCACTGGCGATATGGTTACTTGATTTTGAACATGATATTTATCAACGCTTCGAACGAGAATTCGATTTAGTATGGGAATTAATCCCTGCTAAAGCTTGGAAAAATGCAATCTCTAAAACTTTTGAACTTTATGTGAGTCAAGGTATCCCTGAGGCCATTGTTAAAAAAACGCTGAAAGCGAGATATGCAAAGTTATCTCAAGACATTTCAACGCTAAATCAAAGTTTAGAAGCTTATTATTTTGATGAGCCGGTTCTAAATGGATTAACGCAGAATCAGTTGAATAATATTGTTAACGGTCATTATCTTCAGAATTTATTGAGATACCAGCCTGAAGGCGAATTGTGGCCAATGTGGTTCCAGCAACAACTCACAGCGTGGTTTGAAAAAGATAATCTAAATCTTCCATTAAAACCTATGGTCAGTTTGCCACAGCATGCATCAGTTATTCTTTTGCCAATTTATCTTGCGCTAAAAAATGTAGGTCTAACCAGTTTTGTGCTTGAAGATAAATCAAATAGTTTAACTCATCATAAGATTCGTCAGATCCGTGATTTTGACCAGTCTTGGTTTAACTCAATTTTTGAAATAACAACATCTTATTTATTAAATTTAAAGGCTCACTAATATGCAACCTTATTATTCCGATTTATTAGAACAAGCATGTCAGCGTACAAAAGAATCAACGTTAAGCGTATTAGGGATCAACGATCCTGAGTTAAGAGAACACCTTGCTGAACAAATGTCTCAGCTTCCGGGAAGCAAATTTTCATTTTTAGCTCCACCTGTTTTTGAGCATACTTTTGCTTGGAAACAAGCACCTGTGACGATGACAGAATTAAGTGGAAAATTATTAGCGAAGTCAGTTGTAAGTGCTTTGGATTCGCAGAGTAATGGTCGCTATCGCTTTGGGGCAGAATTTAAGCCTTTTGAACATCAACTAAAAAGTTGGAAAAACTTATTAGCGGATAAAAAATCAATTGTTGTCACATCTGGTACAGGTTCAGGTAAAACAGAATGTTTTATGGTACCAATTCTGAATGATTTATTTGAATTAAGCGAAAATATCAATGCGCCGTTGGAAGGTGTGCATGCTCTATTCTTATATCCGCTTAATGCGTTGATTAATTCTCAAGAAGAGCGGTTAAGTGCTTGGACTCAACATTTTGGCGGAAAACTCAGATATTGTTTGTATAACGGGAATACCCCTGAATCAGAGAGTTCAAATAGAACATTACAAAAGGACCGTCCTTATCAAGTTTTATCACGAGAATTGATGAGAAAAAGTCCGGCTCCAATCTTGGTGACCAACGGGACGATGCTGGAATATATTATGGTGCGTCAAATTGATGCACCGATTATTGAAAAATCTAGGGCAAAGAAAAGCCTGCGTTGGATTGTTTTAGATGAAGCTCATAGCTATGTTGGATCACAGGCAGCAGAGCTTGCCTTGCAGTTACGACGTGTTTTAGAGGCCTTTGGTGTTGAGGCCAAAGATGTAAGATTTGTCGCAACTTCTGCAACCATTGCTGACAGTAATGCAGAACAACAATTAAAGACCTATTTATCTCAGTTGGCTGGTATTGAGGAAAGTCAAATCGAAGTGATAGGTGGCCGGCGTGCAGTCCCACAATTAAAACTTGAAACGAATCACAATAAACTCAGTTTAAAAGAATTATCTGAAATTGAGAGTGATTTAGAAGTTAGTGCTAAACGTTTTGAAGCATTAGAATCGAATCAAACAGCACGAGCAATTCGGGAAATCATTGTTCAACAAGGTACAGAAAGTTATAAGCCATTAACATCTTTGGAAATTAAAGAAAAATTAAATGCCGACTATGCTATTTCAGTGGATCAAGTCGAAATTATTGCTTGGATTGACTTACTAACAAATACAAAAGCACAAGAAAAAGAAGAGGCTTTCCTAAAAGTACGAGCTCACTTCTTACAAAGAATTACGCATGGCTTGTGGAGTTGTATTAATCCTCATTGTAATCAAAAAGAGGGTACAGCATTAAAAAAATGGCCATACGGTAATGTATATGCGACGTGTGAACAAAAGTGTAAATGTGAATCACCAGTCTTGGAGCTGACATTTTGTAAAGAATGTAATTCACCACATTTATTAGGGCAACTCGTTGACGCTAATGATGGTATTCGTCAGCTTAAACAAGTTGGGGAAGTCAAAATTGATGAGTTTTCGCTGCTAACTGAAGAAGATGAAATTGAAGAAGCCGACATTAATAATAGCTCGAACAAGTTAATAGATTACAATCAATCAATATTGCTAAGTGTAAATGATAACGGGGAGATGCTGAATCTAGATCGTGGAGGCTTTGAAAAATATCCAGGGGAAGAAGAATTCAATCTTTTTGCGACATCAAATAAATGCCACTACTGTGAGCTAGAGACGCAAGAAGGTTATTTGCCTGTAAATAGAAGCATTCTTGGTGCACCTTTTTATGTTACTAAAGCAATCCCGACTATTTTAGAATTTTGTCCTGATATTACGATTAAAGAGTTAGAAGAAAATGGTGTTACGAACATTTCACCTCAAAGCTTACCTTCATTTGGACGTCGTTTAATTACATTTACGGATAGTCGCCAAGGCACCGCAAGAATGTCCGTACAGATGCAACAGGAGGCACAGCGTTCACGATTAAGGGGTGCTGTGGTGGAAATGTTAAAAAAACTACCTGATCTATCGAGTGGGGAGATGTCTCGAGAGGAAATTGAGGAGCAAATTGAACAAATAAAACATGATCCAAAGATGAAGATGTTTCTGACATTGCTTCAACAGGAACTATTGAAATTAGACACCTCAGACGAAAGTTCGATTTCATGGAAAGAGATGATCGAGAAGCTTACAGCTTTATCCGATTTTAACTTTTCAATACTGAACGCAATGAAGTATTACTCTCCGGAAGTTTTTGGAGATCAAACTGAAGGGTCACATAGATTGATCTCAATGTTATTGTTGAGTGAATTTAGCAGACGTCCACGTAATCGAAATAGTACTGAAACGTTGGGATTAGTAAAAGTTGGTTATAGTGGTTTAGAAAAAGTTAGCAGTGTTCCTTTATATTGGGAATCTAAAGGCCTTAACTTACAAGACTGGAAGGACTTTTTAAAAGTCGTTCTAGATTTCTATGTGCGAGAGTATTACTACATTCATATAGATAGAAGTATTTCAAATTGGATGGGGAGGAAAATTGTTACAAAACGACTATTTGGACCTGATTCAAAATTAACAGAAGATAAAATTAGTAAACAATGGCCTTTAGCTTCTAAGCGAAAGAATAATCGTTTAGTGAAACTATTAGCATTAGGTGGGCAATTAGATTTAAATGCTCCAATTGATATAGATATCGCCGATGAATGGCTAAAATGCGCTTGGAAAGTTTTGACTCAAGATATAGCTATTTTAGAAAGTGATAATGGTCAATTTTTCATTAGACCACAAAAGTTCAAATTTTCATTGAATGAACACGTATTTATTTGTCCCGTCACTCATAGATTAATTGATACTACCTTCAAAGGTATTACGCCATATCTACCGACGGGTATTCCAAAGAGTAAAGAGGCTTTCATTTGTCAAAAGACAAAAATGCCGAATTTGAAGGTGTTTAGTTCCAATAAAGATCATCATGACAACATTCAATACATCCGTGAATTAATTGCTAATGATGAGACAATTAAGGAGCTACGCTCTTTAAATTTGTGGAATGATCTTTGTGATCGAATTATTGAAGGTGGCATGTATTATCGAGTTGCAGAACATTCGGCACAGCAAGCAAGTGAGCGATTACAAGACTACGAAAAGCGATTTAAATCAGGTGAAGTTAATGTAATGAACTGTTCAACCACCATGGAAATGGGGGTTGATATCGGCGGTATTTCAGCAGTGGTGATGAATAACGTACCACCGCATCCTGCAAATTATCTACAACGTGCGGGTCGTGCGGGTCGTAGTAAAGAATCAAGATGATGTGTGCTGAATTAGCAGGAGACTTTCACTTGGGAGATTCTAGGCAGCTAACCGATAAAAGTCTTCTGCCATTTGATTTGGTGTCTTAAAATCCAAGCCTTTTTGAATTCTTCGCTGATTATA
>NZ_VPDZ01000021.1:0-30948 GCF_013417465.1 Acinetobacter sp. YH12251
TGGTAATTCAAATTATTTTTAAACTTATCAAATAAAACCCAACTTAATCAATTCAACCAAGTCATTGTTTTATCAGAAGTTTTAATCTTCATCACCGCCGATGGATGTGCATTCTACAGCATTTCAGCACCGTTGCAACACCCTTTTCCATTTATTTTTATTTTTTCATTACGTTTGTTTATTTATTCTACTAAATCAGTTTTTTTTACTTAAAAAAGTGTTTTTAGCGTACAGAAAGCATGCAATATGCCACAGGCACCCATAAGATAAACATTAAAATTGGCATAACACCGTGCACTTCTTCAGGTTTTCTATACAACCACTGAATAAATGGAATGCCGATACCAAATAATGTCGCCATCAATAGCACATCTACAAATCCACCTGTCAGCAGTAGCCACAGCAATACTGGTACACTCATCAACAAGCCAATTATCAATAAAACACAGTATTCGTATTTCCTGAGCTGCCAAAGTGTAAACCCCTGAATGATCCAGAATCGCTCTGCAGATTCAAAATTTGATTTTAAGTCCATTTTTATCACACCTAGATTGAATAAACTCAGTGCAATATAGATGGCACACATCAATTGGAATAATTGTGAAGCGGTAAAATCAAGGCTCATGATGTTCCAAGTATCTGCCTGTGTGGCAAACCAATACAAAATCACGACCGCTGTAACGGACATACCGATACTAACAATACGATGGGTTAGAAATCTTTTATGAAATGCCTGACGAATAATGAGTTTATTTTGATTGAGCCAGAGTGGGCTATATTTCTGTATCAGAAATACGCTAGGTACTTGCAGCTTAATTGGTTTTGATTTCCTACCGAGCAGCCAAAATTTTATTGCCGCTATACAGATGAAAGTAGATAACAACACCGCAACGAGTTGAGCGTCCAATATCGCTAGACTCAAAATGGGCAAATATGTCAAAAGACAGACTAAACCGAAATATTGATTCTGTTGTAAAAACAGCATTTGTATGATTAATAAATTAAAGATCCAAAGTAGCATCAATACACTGATGCCAATGGAAGCTAAGAATTCATACTCTACCCAAACATATAGAAACGCTAAAATAAATGGCAGTATCAGCAAAAAGCTTAAACTGCCTAAAAATTTGATTTCCACTGCAAAGCGACTTTTGAGTGTGATGGGCAATAGCTCTAGATAGCAATACCCTTCTCCACCACTTAAAGCTTTACGCTGTATCGCACACCAAAATACATTTAAGGCAAGAAAGCCAGTCCAAAGAAACAAATTCGTGATTAATGATTTGCAATAAACCAAATCAATAATGGGCTGCACTAAAGATAAGAGCAGTCCGAATAGCATTGGCCCGAGAATTAATGTGATTAAAATAAGTAAATGCTTTTGCCGTGCAACTGCGTCTGCTGTGGTCTTGACATAAAATGTCCATCGGTATTTCAAAAGCATTTTTATGATTGTTCGCTGCCCAACATGTCTTTGTTTATTCATGCGGCCTGCTCATTGGACTTTAGCCGATCTAGCTCGATGATTTTTGCTGCAAGACTGTCTCTAAATACAGGAGCATGGCAAGACAATAGAATCAATTTTGATTGGCTCTGCTGTAAAAGTATGCTTGTTAATTCAGCCAAGGCGTTTTGATCTAAGCCATTGCTCGGTTCATCTAAAATCAGTAAAGGTGCCGAAGTCATTAAGGCTGCAACCAATAAAAACTTTTTGGTTGTACCAAAAGACATGTCAGCAAACGGCGTGGCTAAATAGTTTTCTAATTTAAATTTTTCAATGAAGATTTGATACTGCTCATGCGCTATCCCTCGAATATCACACATTAAATTCAGAAACTCCTGCCCTTGTAAAAAATCATAAATAGGGCTTTTATCTGGCACATAGGCCACAAGTTTCTTGTATTCATTGTTGTGAGGGGCATATTGCTGATCATTTATCAAAATATTGCCTGCATCAAAATCCAACATCCCAGCAATCATCGCAAGTAAGGTGGACTTCCCTACTCCATTCTCAGCAACAACAGCGACAATTCCGAATTCGCTTAACTCTAAATTTAAATTTGAAAATATACGTTTTCCCGCAAAAGATTTGGACAGTTGCTGCAAACTCAAAGAAACCATGATGATGTTCCTGATTTATTATCTTAAGTTATTGATTTATTATTAATCTATCTTCACATATCTTGGATCAGAATTAAATAGATTATTTAAGAGACAAATTTATTTTTTCAGTGTTATTCACTATCTAGATAAGCCAAAATCATCTTCGACAATTCCACTTTAAGCTGTTGTTCTGTAATTAAAAAACTATTATTGCTCACATAGCGCATCATGGTAAATAAAGTACTGTTAATGATCACAAAAGAGCGATGTTTCAGCGTCTCAAAGTTCCAATGTGAATAGTAGCGATTAAATAAATACATCCCGACTTCAAAAAAATGCTTTTCCAAAACCTGAGAGGCATCTGAATGACTGTATTGATGCCAATGTTTTAAGATCTCAATGAAGAAGCCACGATCAGCTTTCAACATATCAAAGCCAAACTGAATACAAAGTGGGATCACCTCATAAATACTGTGCTGCTCTTGCTCCACGACTATATTTTTTAGTGCCAACCCCAATTGTTCTGATTTTCTGAGCAGTAATTCTTCTACGATTTGTTCTTTATTTTCAAAATATTGATAAATTGACCCAACGCTCACGCCAGATTTTTCCGCAATTTTGGGCGTCGTCAGCTCCAGTAAACCTTGTTCTGCAATACACAACTGCGCAGCTTGCAAAATGCTTTCCACGATCATTTTCGCGCGTTGTTGTTGTGGTCTTTTTCTCATTCTTTTGCTCTCCAATGCCATAGTGTTATGCGAATTGAATGCGAATAAATATTCATATTAGTGTGGCATGAAACAATAACATTGAAGATCAAAACATGACCACTCACTTCAATACCCGACTGACTTCATTTCAGGCCACGCAGCAATCTAATCTGCTGAGTTTTCTACTGTCTCATTTGACGGGTCAGGCTGCACAGCCAAATTACGCTCAATATCTTGCCCTCAATAAAGCCTTGCAATGTGGTGACCCACAGATGGAAAAAGTGCTCACGTGGATGATGCAGAACCCTAAACAGCATCGTGAATATTTTGAAATCGCTTTATTTAAAGGTGTAGAGCAGCTTCCCTTTCCTATTCCTGAACTCGAACATTTTTTTAAGCATGTTGAACAAACACCGCCTTGGTTAGAGCCAGAAAAAATACAGCAAGCCCTTGAATTCACCCATCGACTCGGGATTAACAATGGCTTTATTTTGCGCGACCTTTCACTCATGGTGGGTTATCTCTTCCCCGGTTTCAATCAGCCACTCATGCTGACCGGTGCTTTAAATAAACAAGCCGGTACACGTCTGGCTGAAACCACTAAATGGTGGGTAGATATCACTGAAGAACGCGGACTCGAACGTTTGCATGCGGGATTTACATCGACGATTTATGTGCGTTTTATTCATGCTTTGGTACGGCATCAACTCCAAAAAGGCAAAGACTGGGATTTTGCAACGTGGGGGGTGCCGATCAATCAATTTGACTTGGCGATGACCAATCTTGCCTTTAGCAGTGTGGTACTTTTGGGCATTCGCGCTTTAGGAATTTTTCCATCAAAACAAGAAACTGAAAGCTTTTTACATTTTTGGCGTTATGTGGGTTGGTTAATGGGTATTGATGAAAAATGGTTAATTGAAAAAGAATCTGACGGTTGGAAGCTTTTATATTGGATGCAATTTGTCCACCCAAAATCAGATGCAAGTAGCGTAGCGCTTGGGGCAAGTTTATCTAAAGAACCTTTTGAACGACAGTACAAATACCTTCGACCACTTCAGCAAAAACTGGCTTATCGACAACATCTGGAGCTGACACAATTTTTTATTGGCAAAAAACGCATGCATAAATTAGGGCTCAAACCCCAGTCTGCCGCATGGTTTGCTTATTATTTATTGGCTAGAAATCTTGTCCTGTATTCAGGTGCTAAGCATCTCCCAAGTTTAAATCAAAAATTACAGCAAAAAGGCCGTGCGATTCAAAAACTCGGTTTAGCACTGTATCAAAGTAAGGCCAAACAACTGGCGAGTATGCACCAATAAAAAAAGCAGAGCGATCGCTCTGCTTTTTGGATGACAAGTATCAAGATTTAGAATTTCATCGAAATACGTGCCCAATAATTGCGACCAATATTATTAAACTGTTGATCGGTCGCTAAACCTGTCCCTGCATCACCCAGTTTATTTAGATGTTCGGTATAGGTTTTATTCAAGAGATTATCCACACCCACAGATACATCTACACCCTCATTAATATGATAAGTACCATTTAAAGACAGTGTGCCAAAACCTGCACTTTCTTTCAGGTCATAGCCCACGATATTGCCTTGGTGCGCACTGATACGATTTTGTCCATCAACCACACGCCAAAACGCTCCCAAAGTATAATTATCTTGGATATAACGTAAGTTGATCCGTGCTTCTAAAGGTGAGATTTGTGGTAATGGCGTATTATCCGTGGTGTTTTCCCCCCACGCATACATTGCGCTGACATCTGCTTGGATCGCATCTGTAAATTGATAGCCAATCCCAGCTTCTGCACCTGCAATGGTTGCATCGATATTTCGACTATGCGCTTCCATACCTCCCATCATTCCTGTTCCAGGCTTATAACTCGTTAAAATATAATCATTCACCAAACCAGCATAAGCCGACACCCAAGAATTCAAAGCACCATGTTGATGTTGATAGCCCATATCTAACTGAAGCGTTTTTTCCGTATCAATATGATTGAATGTATTGATATCACCATTTCCTGATTTTGGGCTAAATAATTCCCAATAATCTGGCATACGTTCTACATAGCCTAAACCAATATAGGTTTTACCATCATCATGTTCAGGATGTGTATTTTCAAAACGGATAAAGCCACTTGTTAAGGTTTTATCCAATTTACGGTTATAACCTTGATCAATTGAATCTTGTCGTTCATCTTTCACATCGACTTGATCAAACCGAACACCTGAAACCAAACTGTTTTGATCATCAAAATGATAGGTTAATTCACCAAAACCACCATAAGACTGATATTTCATGTCTGTCATACGTGGCTGGTCTTGATAAACAATATGATTTTTTGAATCTGTTTTACGAATACTATGTTGGTTATTTTGGCTGTCGATACCCGTAATAAATTGAAGACTATCCCATTCATGGGTTACGGCCATACGAGCGTTTAATGTTTTACGAGCAACATTAGTCGCCATTTTCATCATTGGTTCAGGACGTAAACTATAGTTATCCATGACATGATCATTAAAGCTATAGTTCACTTGTGCTTCAATTTTCTTAACCACCTCAGTGACATTCTTTTTCTCGACTCGAAGCCCCAAGCTTTCGCGGGCAAATTGTGAACCATCCATCATTCGGCCCGCGTACACCGCCTCACCATCGGCTTTACCTCCAGTAAGTTCTACCCATGTATCTTCGTTTGGCGTCCAACCGAGTGCCAAATCTGTATTCCAACGCTCCCAGTCTGACGGCACAGTATTACCATCTCCATCTTGGTAGCTGTCTGCAACAGAACGGCTAGCATTTAAACGGACATATTTATGCTCATCCCCCACGGCCGCTTCGACATTATGATCTAAACGACCATAAGAGCCGATCATCACACTGACTTGACCACGGTAGTTTTTATCAGCATCGAATTGTTCAGGTTTGCGTTCAAATAAGACTGTTGCAGCAGAACCTGTATTGGCATATTGAACCGTTTGAGGTCCTTTAATCACTGAAATACGATCATAGCTTTCAGGTGAAATATAAGAAGATGGTGCATCCATACGACTCGGACAAGCCCCGAGATTTTCTGTACCATCGGTCAATATTTTAATGCGTGAACCAAACATGCCACGAAACGTCACATCGCCATTGGTTCCTGCGCCACTTTTCACTGCACTAAAACCCACAATGCTTTTTAAATAATCGGCCCCATCACTGGCAGGTATCGGTTGAATCGGCTGTTTGGGGTTGGCACGAACAATCAGGCCATTGGCATCATTACCCTGATGTGATGTCACCACAATCGGTGCTAAAGTTTGTACAGCATTGGTTCCCGTCATCTCTACGGACATCTCGTCAGCCATCACTGTAGTTGAATAGCAGGCAACACAAATTGCAGCCGCAAGAGGCTGTAGAAAAAATTTAGGCTGAGCCATGTTTATCTCACAAAATACATAAATAAAGGCGTACCTGAGTCCTCAAAGACCCAAGTTAAAAAAACGTCGGATTTATGCAGCGAGTGGCGGGGCTCGACCTTGCGGAAGTAAAAAGAGTTGTTGAAGAACAAACCAGACATGCTTGAAAGCTTTTTGAAAAGCAATTAAACGAACTTGAATTCGATCAAGCACTTCTTTTACATCAAGTTCAGGGGGCAAAACCAAATTGCCGTAGACCGTACAATACTGACATTGATGACTGGCATCATGTTCATGGGCAGTATGATCGACTTGAACTTGCTCAGCGTGAGCGGAAGATGAATGGTGTGAATGTGCGGTATGTTCAGCATGAACATTGGGAAGTAAAAGTGCACGCGTAATGGTTTCGCAGACCGGAGCAACTTGATATTGCTTGGGCAACAATGGCTGTAAAAAAACAGCAATCTGCAAAAAAACGGCTGCAAAGGACAGCAGCACTCCACTACGAAACAATACAGGCAAACCCTAACATTTGTCTGCCCCAAGTATAACAAAGCCCAATCAAAATTGGGCTTGTCTCAGGTATTTTTTAACCGCGATCAATTAACGTTTAACTGCGACCTTATCTTTTTGGCGTTGGCGAACCAATTTTTCCACTTTGTCACGTGCACGTTGACGTTTCAAAGGCGATAGATAGTCGACGAATAACTTACCATTTAAGTGATCCATTTCATGTTGAATACAAACTGCGAGAAGTCCGTCTGCTTCCACTTCAAATGATTGACCTTCAAGGTTAATTGCCTCAATTTTTACACGTGACGGGCGCTCAACTTTATCGTATATTTGAGGCACTGATAAACAGCCTTCTTCATAGGGCTGCGTCTCTTGCGTCAATGGCGTAATTTTGGGGTTAATAAACACCATGGGTTGATCTTTTTCTTCAGATAAATCCATGACTATCAGCTGAATATGGTGATCTACCTGTGTTGCTGCCAGGCCAATTCCTGGTGCTTCATACATAGTTTCAAACATGTCGGCTGCTAACTGACGAATTTCATCAGTAACTTCTTCGACTGGTTTTGCAATGGTACGAAGACGGGGATCGGGGAAACTTAAAATAGGTAATAAGGCCATACGACGTCCTCACTTATGCCATTGATCAAAAAACAAAATGAAGGAATGCTTCATCAAAAAATTGTGTGTAATATCGTTATTATAACGCAGTTACATACATAATTTTAGGAATTATGATAATGAAAAAGGTTTTGAAGGGCATGCCAACTTTTAGTGCCTTGGGGTTTAAAAAACAATTTTTGGCACTTACAGTCTGTGTAAGTGTGGGGATGGGAATGGTCAGTGTTGCAGAAGCTGCCCCTGCTCGTAACGTCAATCCACCATCATTGAAGGCAGGTGCGCCTCAAGTTTATGTGGTGAAAAAAGGCGATACGTTATGGGATATTTCCAAGCGTTTCTTAAAAAATCCCGTGCGCTGGCCTGAAATCTGGGCGAGCAATAAACACGTGAAAAATCCGCACTGGATTTTCCCAGGTGACCGCCTATTAATGTGTACCTACAATGGCCGCCCAATCATCGGTAAAGATGAAGGTGATGGCTGTGAAGGTATCATTCGTCGCTATACAGGTGGCACTAAACTTCAACCACAAGTTCGTGTTGAATCCCTCAACAGTGCGATTCCGGTTATCCCATTAGAATATATTAAGCAATGGCTTGAGCGCAGCATGATTGTTGCCGCTGATTCTGTTGAAGGCACACCTTACATTTTAGGTACAGCTGATCAACGCGTATTAGCTGCCAAAGGCCAAACAGTTTATGCACGCGGCCAAGGTATGCAAGTCGGTCAACGTTATGCTGTTTACCGTGAAGGCGAACCGTACATCTTTACCGATGCAAACGGCAAAAAATACAACGCAGGTTTAGAACTGACTCAAGTCGCTTCAGGTGTTGCCGTTCGTGGTGAAAATGACATTACCACTTTAGAACTAACCGATACTTATAATGCTGAAGTTCGTCGTGGCGATCGTGTTCTTCCTGAATATGACCCAATGCTGCCAACACTGTTCTATCCAACCAATGCAGAAAATGTCACTGCTGGCGGTAGTGTAGTTCGTGTTATGGGCTCGATTGGTACTGCAGCGGTTCACAGTGTTGTGACGATCGACCGTGGTAGCTTGCAAGGCGTTCAATCTGGTCAAGTCTTTAGCGTGAACCAAAAAGGTGAAATCGTGACTGATCCAAAAACCAAAGAACGTGTTCAACTTCCAGGACAACGTATTGGTAACATTATGGTATTCAAAACGTTTGATAACCTAAGCTATGCTTATGTACTTGAAAGCGAATTACCAATCAAAGTGGGTGCAACGATTCAGCCACCACTGATGGATGACTAAGACCAAATCCATAAAAATGAGGCTGTATACAGCCTCATTTTTATTATCCAACAACGATACCACTAATAATTTTAACCCATAAAAAGAAGACATATTCAAAGGTCTCATTATGCTCAACTCATTGACTGACTTGCATTTAGATTACATTCGCCTGTGGTTTGTGGTACAACACTCACTTCGTAGTTTCTATAAAATTCAGCAGCACTATCCTGCCCTACACTACGCCCTTAAGCCTAATCAAATCACCACATGGCAAAAATTAGGACTGCATAAAAATCATTTAAAGCGCTTTGAGGAATTTCACAGCCCAAGTGGACAGCTTAGCTTTGAAAAATGTCTCAAGGATATTGAACAATACAGTGACTTTGTACTGATTCCTGAAGACCTAAACTATCCACAACAACTTTTACCTTATAGCGACAAGCCGCCGATTCTATTTGGGCAAGGTAATGCCCAAGCCTTGATGCAACCCCAAATTGCGATTGTTGGTAGCCGCAAACCCAGTCCCCAAGGTCGACAAATTGCCTATGATTTTGCTTATTATCTGAGTGAGCAAGGGTTCTATATTAATAGCGGTTTAGCACAAGGAATTGATGAAGCGGCACATCGCGCTGCCATACAACACCACAGAACCATTGCCGTGATGGGTACAGGTTTAGATCAAACTTATCCGACCGCACATCAGAGTTTAAGACAAGAAATCATCCAACATGGGGGAACCGTAATCAGTGAGTTTCTTCCACACACTCCCCCACTGCAACACCATTTTCCACATCGAAATCGTATCGTGAGTGGGCTCAGTCTTGGTGTCATCGTGGCGGAGGCGGCATTAAAAAGTGGCTCACTGATCACAGCTCAACGTGCTGCCGAACAAGGCAAATCTATTTTTGCCATTCCAGGCCATATTTATAGTGAGTCGCATCAAGGTTGCCATCAACTCATCCGAGAAGGTGCAATTTTGATTGATCATCCACAACAGGTCATTGAAGACTTGGCATTGGCTACACAATGGCAATCGCAGGCTGCCGAAACCTTAACAACCACCGAAATAGAGACACCCAAAACAGCAACACCAGACACCCCTCCACCCGAACCTATACCAGAACATTTAATTGCGCTGTATCGGCAGCTTGATTGGGTCGGCCAAAGCCTTGATCAATTGTCCATTCAACTCAAAATTGATACCGCGACATTGACCAGTCAACTGATGGAATTAGAGTTAATCGGCTATGCCACACAACAAGCCGGACACTACTTACGTTGTCGAATGGGTAAATTAGGTTCACAATAGTCCTTTGTCGAATCAGATAAGGTCTATAGAAATGATTACCACCTCTGTTGCAGAAGCAGCTTCCTGTCTTAAAAAAGGTCAGGTTCTCGCATATCCTACAGAGGCTGTTTGGGGATTGGGCTGTGATCCCTACAATGAGCAAGCCTTTCTCGAAATTTTGCGCTTAAAACAACGTCCCATTGAAAAAGGGGTGATTTTATTGGCTGCCAATGTCGCTCAAGTTGAACACCTGCTCCAAGGATTAACAGAAGATATGCGTCAGCAAGTCATTGCGACATGGACCAACCGTAAACCCAATGAACGTGCAACCACATGGTTATTACCGGCTGGCGACCATATCCCAACATGGATTAAAGGCAATCATCCAAAAGTCGCAGTCCGTGTGACTACCCACTCTTTATGTGTGGCTTTATGCCAAGCTTTTAATGGCTTTATTGTGTCTACCAGCGCCAATCCTGCGGGATTAACCCCTGCACGTTCCTTACAAGAAGCCAATCAGTATTTTGCCAATGAACTAAATTACTTAAATGGTGATCTCGGCCTAAGCCAAGAACCAAGCAAAATTATTGATGCTGAAACAGGTGACATCATCCGTGCATAAGCTCGGATGCCTGTCTATACCTGCCTTTTAGAAAATACAAACAAAAAAAAGCTCAGCCATATAGGGATGGCTGAGCATAAAAAAGGATGTGTATAAAATCACATCCAGAGGGTCTTGCAATCTCTGGGTAAATATCAAGTAATTATTAAGAATTACTTCATCATTTACGATGAAAGTATTATGTAATATTTTTTTAAATTTAACAAATATATTTTTTATATAAATAAAACTACTGATAAGTACTTTATTTCTGATTTTATAACTACTTAGTCAAAATATGTATCTATTTTTGATTGATTTTTAAGACGAGAATTTGTTTTTTTAATTCAGTTTTACACTCAAAAATCCATTTTCAAAAGATTTGCTCTATAAAAAATAAGTTTGTTTGCCTATTTTTTAATCAACAATTCTCATAAATTTTCAACTTTTTACTAGATTTACTTACGCTGCGCCAAGATCACCCCAGTAATCGCCATCACTGTGCCGACGGTATGATAAATCATCCACTGCTCAGCCAACCAGAAATAGGCAATAATCGCGGTAAATACCGGCATCAAATTCATAAAAATACTGGTGCGATTCGGGCCGAGATGTTGCACAGCCAACATCCATACCAATGGTGCAATCAGTGATGGAAAAATTGCCGCATAAAATACACTAGGTGCATTGGCAGGATTAATCGCGTCTATGCCTAAATACAACACGAATGGCAAGTGATATAAAACGGCAAAGAAAATTTGTACATATAAGCTCAACAGTAGCGGAAGTTTCAATTGCCATTTTTTTAAAAACACCCCATAAAAGGCATAAAAGAACACTGCGAAGATCATGAGGATATCGCCGAAATGTCCGCCCATATTGAGTAATTGACTGAAATCTCCTTGCGCGATGACAAACAATAGCCCCGTAAATGAAATCGCACAGCCCAAGATGGCATAGCGATTAGGCACATCTTTCAGTATGAAAAATGCAACGGCAATCGTAAAAACAGGGATAAAGGCATTGATGATGCCCATATTGGTCGCCGTCGTATAATGCGCAGCGGTATAGCCCAAGCCTTGATATAACACCATGCCAAAAGCACTCAGCACAGCCAATTGCTGCCAATGCTGCCCGATAAGCTGTCTTTGCTGCCAAACGGTTTTGAGCATAAAGGGGGTCAGGATCAAAAATGCAATAAACCATCGATAAAAACTGATACTGACTGGTGAAATATAATCCGTCACATAGCGGGTGACGGTAATATTTAACGACCATATAAATACCGCGATCAGAGGCAAACAAATTGCAAATTTCGCCCAACGCGCTTGAAGCAACATGTCTGACTCCTCAATATATCGTGCAAAGATTGGTCTAGGTATTTTGAGTGATGTCTGTTTTAATTGAAATACATGATTTCAGACATTTATATTGTAGTTCAGACATCGACACCTAGGCATATATGACATCAGCACCAATTGAACAACAGATCGAGCTTTTTGAAGCGCACTACACCACATTAGATGCTGTCTATCCGCACAGTTGTCTTTGGGGTGATTTTAATTTTTGTCTCGATGGTATTTTCGAATATGAAATACAAGGGCAACATCATCTCTCACCTGCCAGTTATGGGGTGTGGATTCCCCCACAGACAGAACATTGCTCAGTCGCGATTGATGAACAACCCATTCATTATGTGGCAATCCGACTGGCGCCTGATCTCTGCATAGATTTTCCCAAGCAGACGGAAGTATTTAGCATCCAGCCTTTCTTTCGTTTGTTGGTGCAAGAAATTTTGGCCTTTCCTACAGAGCAACATACCACACCACCCTATCGACACCTACTACAGGTCTTATTCGACCAGTTAAAAACTGCACCCAAACATCAACATTATTTACCGCAAAGCCATGATGCGGTGTTAAAGCCGATCTTGGCGCAGCTTGCAGATGTAGATCATTTTAGTTTGAGCCTACAACGATGCTTATCCAATGTCGGTTTGAGTGGGCGTCAGTTACTGCGGCTGAGTCAGAACGAACTGCAAATGAGCCTTTCTGAATGGCGAAACCGTGCAAAAATTATTTATGCCATTCAACAACTCCGTGCTGGTCAGTCTATTAAAGCTCTCAGCTATGAATTGGGCTATCAACACAGCTCAAGCTTTATTGAGTTTTTTAAACGCTATACAGGAAAAACCCCAAACCAACACCGTGCCACTAGTTAAATGCCAAGCACTCAAGCAAGCCTCAGCTCGAATTCTGCAAAGTACTACAAAAATTATGCGAAATGCCTATCGATAAAAGCTTGCTGTTCACCAGATTTCCCTTTAAAACAAGGATGAAAGGCACAACTTTAATTAGGAACGAATATGTCAGCTTCAGTTTACGATATCCCAGTAAAAACCATCCAAGGTGATGACACCACACTCAATCAATACCAAGGCAAGGTTTTATTATTGGTCAATGTAGCCTCTAAATGTGGGCTAACACCGCAATATGAAGGCCTAGAAAAACTCTATACAGAGAAGAAGTCGCAAGGCTTTGAAGTCTTAGGCTTTCCTGCCAATAACTTTTTAGAACAAGAACCTGGTTCTGAAGCTGAAATTCAAGAATTTTGCTCAATCAACTACAAGGTTGATTTCCCACTTTTTGCAAAAATTTCTGTGGCAGGCGCGGATAAACACCCACTTTATCAAACCTTAACCCAAGCCATTCCTGAACGCATTGGTGAAGGCCCATGGTGGGATGATTTAGTTGAATACGGTTTAACACCAAATCCAAAGCCTGAAGTGCTCTGGAACTTTGAAAAATTCCTCGTGAATAAACAAGGCGAAGTTGTGGCTCGATTTGCACCCGACATCAAGGCAGATGATGCACGTATTGTCGATGCCATTAACGCTGAATTAGCCAAATAATTCGACAATATCTCAATATCTCAATATCTCAATATCTCAGTTAAGATTATTATGATTTTAACTGAGATTGATCATTTTAAATTATCACAATAATAGCTATTAATTATCATATGATGACAATTTAAATAATTTATTCATTATTTTAATATTTCACATACACATTGTTCAAAGTTTCCCTGTAAATACTCATTATGATGAGTCTTATCAATTCATATCCAGCAGTAAACAGGTGAACTTATGAATACATTAATGAAAGCTATCGTTTTATGTATTTTTTGACAGCACGTGTATCTGCGCTAACAATAGATGCACGGCAAAATCCTCAAAAGACGAAAACCCAACAGCACACTAAACAATACACACGGGTAAAAAACCAAAGCCAGAACAAGAAGAAAGCTGTAAATCCTTCACATGATTGGCGTTCTGGACAAAAAGTACCTTCTGAATACCGTTGTCATCGCTACAAAGGTGACCACAATAAATATAAAAAATTGTCTAAATCAGGCAAAACCAACAATGGATTAAAGTGAATAGTGACTACATTTTAATGAATGCTGTCAGCCACGCCATGATCAAAATCATTGCGGGTTAACACATTATAAAATATCAAAAGAGGGCAAATGCCCTCTTTTTTTGCTCAAGCGATTATTTTGTTATTGCTTTGCAACAATCTATTTTTAATCCACATT
Source organism: Acinetobacter sp. YH12251 (assembly GCF_013417465.1). NCBI lineage: Bacteria > Pseudomonadati > Pseudomonadota > Gammaproteobacteria > Moraxellales > Moraxellaceae > Acinetobacter > Acinetobacter sp. YH12251. The sequence continues at coordinate 14,105 of NZ_VPDZ01000021.1, forward strand.
CTACCCCTATATTTAAAGTATAGAATTAATTTATAGTGTGATCATTAAATGAAAAAGCTCGTGCAGAATGCTCTTCTCCCTTTTGCCATTTTTAGTGGTGTTTTGGTGCTGATTGGCTGTGAACCTGCTACAGCACCGCAACAGGAACAAGAAATCGCTGCAGAAAATGATCATCCTGCAACTTCACCAACAAGTGAAAATCAATCAGCGACACAAAGTCAGGCGACCGATCAAAGCCAATTAAAAAGTGGCAATATGTTTTATATCGTTCGCGATGTAGCGGATATGCAACTTAAAGCCGGCACTTATGTTGAGCAACTCAAACAAACGCAGGTCGATTTAGAAACCGCAGTCAGCAACCAAGATCATCTCCAATTGCAAAAAGCGGCAACCCAGCTGCAACAGCAGCTCAAAGGTTTCAATCAAGCTTTGAATGATTTAAATCTAAAAAGCACTGAGATTAATGATATTCGCAGCAATCTACAGGCAGCGAATCAGCAAGTATTGGCCTCACCTTTTCTCAATGGACAAGTCGATTTAAGCAAAGTTGATTTTCAGAAAATTCAAAATCAAATGGGAAATATTCAAGCGGAAATGCTGAAATTGGCAGGTATGTTGATCCAAGACCAAGCAGCTAAAAGCTCATCTAATGCACCCTCTAAAACTGAATAAGTAGCGAAATTTAGTATTTCCATTGCATTCCACCTGTTGTAAATCAAAAAAGCGTTAGACCTTGAGCTAACGCTTTTTTTCTTACAGTTCCGCTATAGAACACGACTGTTTTTCCTTTTAGATTAATGCTTAATAATAAAGCCAATGATGGAACAGTTATGTCAAACGCTGTGATTTATAACATTACACCCATTACCTTTCGTTTAGATTTAAAAGATCCTTTCTTATTTACAGCTCATCATATCGATCATTTTCCTGCTGCAAATGCAGACATGGGGCCAAAAACAGCCGCAGAGAAAGATGAATTCAATATGTACTATGGCGATGTGGTTCCAGGTTTCCCAGAGCATCCACACACTGGCTTTGAAACCATTACCTTTGTTGAACAAGGCTATGTCGATCACTTTGACTCATTAGGCAATGGCGGACGCTATGCTGCAGGTGATGTGCAATGGCTGTCTACAGGCAATGGCGTTGAACACTGTGAAATGTTCCCCCTACTGCATGAAGATAAAGCCAATCCTTTTGAACTTTTCCAAATTTGGTTTAATTCATCAGCTGAACAGAAAACCCATGATGCCGACTATAAAATGTTTTGGCGTGAAGAGATTCCTCACGTCTTTGAAACGGATAGTGAAGGAAAAAAATCGGATATTCGCGTGATTTCAGGGCAGTTTAAATCCACTGATGCTATTTCCCGACCGCCACACTCATGGGCGGCTGCCGCAGAAAATAAGGTCAACATTTATTTAATCACCATGCAAGCAGGTGCAGAGTTGGTGATTCCCGCAACAACAAGTAGCTCCAACCGTTTTGCTTATTTCTATCAAGGCAATACATTAGAAATAGAAGGTCAAACCATTCAGATGAAGCATTTGGTTGAACTCCAATCAGATGCCAACGTCCATCTCAAAGCAGGTGGATTAGAAGCACGGATTCTGTGGTTAGAAGGTGAACCGATTAATGAACCCGTGGCGATGCGCGGTCCATTTGTGCTCAATACCACGGAAGAACTCGATGCAGCTTTTAAACGCTATCGTGAAACCCATTTTGGAGATTGGCCTTGGCCAACACCCGCACCGGTCTTCAAACGTGATCAGGCTCGATTTGCCAGTTATGAAGGCGGTAAACGTGTAGAGCACCCAGAGCAGGAAAACTCACAAGCATCTTAAAGTTCAATTACTTGGATTGAGCAAATTCAAAAGTATTACAGTTTTTATCTTGTCCAAGTGCGCGCTGAACATCTTGTTTAAAACGTGCTTGGGCAAAGCTATATTGCTTCGGTAAAAATAAGGTAATACGTGTCGTCTGCGGATCTAAACTTTCGACCAACATTTTATGCAAATACGCCCCATGCTCAGTTCGTGCCATCAATGTCCCCTGCTCCAAATGCTCTTCTAAACGATTATCGGTATAGACGTAGCGATTGTTTGCGGTAAACGCAACACAGTGATTATAGGCTTGTCGCAGATTTCGAAAGGCGGTCATATATGGGATTTTAAGCTCCGTACTGATGCCATTATCAACCGATTCAGCGACAAGTGCAGCTTCAGTGGGAAGATTGGGTGTCGTGACGTATTGGCTTTGACATGCAACGAGCAAACTATAACAAAGACACAGTGATAAACTGGTGAAAAATTTGTGCATACGGACCTTTGCAACTTGTTCTTATTTATTTTGCAGAGATTGTAGCAAAACTGGGTTGCTGATTTAATACTCTACTATTCATTCCGTGCTTTCATTGCAAATACTATGCAGCTGATTATTTTTACAGGCGTTCAAGCCTCTGGCAAATCAACCTTTTACATGTTGAATTTATATCATAGCCATTTACGTATTAATTTGGATATGTTGAAAACCCGACATCGGGAAAATATGATCTTTGAAGCAGGTTTGGCATCCAAAACCAAAATGGTGATTGACAATACCAACCCAGATCAGGAAGCTCGTGCTCGCTATATAAAACGCGCAGTAGATGCAGGGTTTGAAGTCATTGCTTATTATTTTGAAACCGATTTGGACAGCACCTTAAAGCGTAACAGTTTTCGTGAAGGCAAAGCCCATATTCCAGAAGTTGGCGTGCGTGCGACTTATCGCAAGCTTCAAGTTCCATCACAGGATGAAGGCTTTGATCAAATTTTTACAATTAAAATTATCAGTCACGGCGAATTTTCAATTTTACCCATGTATGAATAACGAGCATTAACCTGCTTTTTGGCTATCTTGCCATTTTTTAAAAGCCGATTGCATGGCCTGACGCTCATATGGTTTCACTAAACGACTTTCTAATGAAGCAAAATCACCTTTATAGGCAGCAGCGACCATCGATTTTGCCAGTTCTTGAATACTCACGCGCCCACGGTGTTCATATTGCTGGACTTCTTCATGGGAGAGTTCAACATCCCAACATGACACGACAGAACTTAGATCAACCGCAATGCTCAAATAATATTGATCAAAGTCTTGATAAAGTTCCCAAAAATGCGGCTCATAGGCAATAAGGTTCATGGTGCAATGCTAGCTGATTGAATTTAATCACCATAAAGATTGTATTGAATAAAATATATTCAACTTTAGATTGATCAATTTCAACTAATTTAGGGATAAAAACTACCCTTTCGAGTAGCTTCTTATCTACATATGAACCTTTATTTCAATGCGATGGTGGCTTTGCTGCAATTACCGCCTTGTGCAAATGCATATTCGCTAATGGCCTTTTTTCCTGTTTGCTCATCAACCAGTTTTAAATTTGCCCCACCTACAAATGCGCCCATTTTAATAAATTGCTGAACAAAATATTGTTTACCTGCTTCAGTTTCAATATCCAAATGGTTAGGTGAAAATTCTGATTCAGTCGATATTGTATGTTTTTGATTACCCATTACTTCTTTATAAAAAAATACTCCACGAGAGGTTTCACCTAAACATTCCCCATCTACCCATACATCTTTCTTTAAGGCAGCGCCTTTCACAGAAGCTGAACGATACACATAAATTCCTGCATTGCCTTCTTGTGGGGCATTAAATTGTTTTACTGCTGTTGAAGCATTTTGATCTGCTTTAGGTACGGATGCACACCCAACAAATCCCAAAGATAATAGTAATGTACAAAAGATTTTATTAGACATCATTAATTCCATTGATATATTTTTAAGCATATGAAAAATAACAATTAATCAAAATATAATCAAATTTATTTATTATTCAGCCATAAAAAAACCACCCTCTCGGGTGGCTCTTTCAATCTCAAACTGCGTCTTATTGAGCGCGGTTTTTGATTTTGCGGATGGTTTCCAACTGAGCAGCAGTTTCTGCAAGAGCAGCCAAAGCAGCAGCTGAGTCCAAGTCGCTCTTTTGATTTGCTAACAACTGTTCAGCTTGTTTACGAGCTTCAATAATTGCTGCTTCATCAAGGTTGTCAGCACGTACTGCAGTATCTGCAAGTACAGTAACAACGTGCGGTTGAACTTCAAGTACACCACCTGATACATAGATTAATTCTTCTGTACCATTTTCAAGCAGAACGCGGATTGCGCCCGGCTTGAGCAAAGTTACTAGTGGCGCATGGCCAGGCATAATGCCTAACTCACCACCAGCACCTTTAGCAATTAGCATAGTTACAGCGCCAGAGTACAAAGACTCTTTAACACTTACAACGTCACATTGCATAGTCGCCATGAGAATCTCCTAAATTAGGGAACTAATTAAAGTTTCTCAGCTTTAGCAATAACTTCGTCAATACCACCAACCATGTAGAACGCTTGTTCTGGAATGTGGTCGTATTCACCAGCTAGAAGACCTTTAAAGCCACGAATTGTTTCTTTAAGCGGTACAAGTTTACCAGGAGCACCAGTAAACACTTCAGCTACGTGGAACGGTTGAGAGAAGAAACGTTGGATCTTACGTGCACGGTATACAGTAAGTTTGTCTTCTTCTGCCAATTCGTCCATACCAAGAATTGCGATAATGTCTTTCAATTCTTTGTAACGTTGAAGAACGTTTTGAACTGAACGAGCGATTTCGTAATGCTCAGTACCAACTACAAGTGGATCTAACTGACGTGAAGTAGAGTCAAGTGGATCGATCGCTGGGTAAATACCAGAAGATGCGATGTCACGGCTCAATACAACAGTCGCGTCCAAGTGAGCGAAGGTAGTCGCAGGCGATGGATCTGTTAAGTCATCGGCAGGTACGTATACCGCTTGGATTGACGTAATAGAACCAGACTTAGTAGACGTAATACGTTCTTGAAGAACACCCATCTCTTCTGCAAGAGTCGGTTGGTAACCTACTGCAGATGGCATACGACCTAGAAGTGCTGATACTTCAGTACCCGCTAGTGTATAACGATAGATGTTGTCGACGAACAATAGAACGTCACGGCCTTTACCGTTTTCGTCTTTTTCGTCACGGAAGTACTCAGCCATAGTCAAACCAGTCAACGCTACACGTAAACGGTTACCTGGTGGCTCATTCATCTGACCGTAGACCATTGCTACTTTGTCTAGAACGTTTGAGTCTTTCATTTCGTGATAGAAGTCATTACCTTCACGAGTACGTTCACCAACACCAGCAAACACAGATAAACCTGAGTGAGCTTTCGCGATGTTGTTGATCAACTCCATCATGTTTACAGTTTTACCAACACCGGCACCACCGAACAGACCAACTTTACCACCTTTAGCGAACGGGCAAAGTAAGTCAATGACTTTAATACCAGTTTCTAAAAGGTCAGTAGAAGCCGCTTGTTCTGCATAAGAAGGCGCTTGACGGTGAATTGGTAAACGAGCTTCAGTACCAACAGGACCAGCTTCGTCGATAGGGCGACCAAGAACGTCCATGATACGACCTAAACATGCAGTACCTACAGGTACAGAGATAGGCGCGCCAGTGTTAGTTACAGTAAGACCACGCTTAAGGCCTTCAGTAGAACCCATTGCAATAGTACGAACTACGCCATCACCAAGTTGCTGCTGAACTTCTAATGTAGTTTCAGTACCATCAACATGGAGAGCGTCATAGATCTTAGGAACGCTGTTACGTTCAAACTCGACGTCGATAACCGCGCCGATGATCTGAATGATACGACCGCTACTCATTGCTGTCTCCTCAATTCAAACTAATAATGTTAAACGGCAGCGGCACCACCAACGATCTCAGAGATTTCCTGAGTAATCGCGGCTTGACGCAGCTTGTTATAAATAAGTTGTAGGCTCTTGATCAATTCACCCGCGTTATCAGTTGCAGCTTTCATTGCAACCATACGAGCAGACTGTTCACATGCGATGTTTTCAATCACACCTTGATAAACCATAGACTCAATGTAACGAACCAATAAACCATTTAGAAGCTCTTCAGCTTCTGGTTCATAGATATAGTCCCAACCGTATTGACGATTTAGGCCTTCGCTTTCCTCAGCAGCTGCTAAAGGAACAAGCTGTTCGATTTTTTGGTTTTGAGTCATGGCGTTGACAAAGCCGTTTGACACTAGATAAATACGATCTAACTCGCCTTTATCAAACGCGTCTAACATCACCTGTACAGAACCAGTTAACTGTTCAAGACTTGGAGCATCACCTACGTTTGTAGTTGCACCAAGAACTTTACCGCCGTAGTTTTTAAAAAACGAAACCGCTTTTTGACCAATTAAAGCAAATTGAACTTCAATTGACTGCTCTTGTTGCTGTTGTACGTGTTTGACCACTTTTTTGAACAAGTTAATGTTCAAACCACCAGCAAGGCCGCGATCTGAAGAAACAATGATATAGCCAACGCGCTTTACAGGACGTTCAACCATATAACGGTGTTTGTATTCAGGGTTCGCTTGTACCAAATGAGCAATTACACGGTGCATATTTTCGGCATACGGACGGCCTTGAGCCATGCGCTCTTGCGCACGACGCATCTTAGAAGCTGCTACCATCTGCATCGCGCGAGTAATTTTCTGCGTGCTTTTGATACTAGCTACTTTGGCGCGAATTTCTTTTAAATTTGCCATACGCTTAACCTAGTATTCGAAAGCCCTTTCGAGCTTTCGAAGGTTGATCCGTGAACCAAACCAGAACCAGATTCAACATCGTTGAATCTTAGTAAGTTTGAGTCGCTTTAAAGCTTTCAATACCTGCTTTGATTGCTGCTTCGATTTCTTTATCGTAAGCACCAGTCTCGTCAATTTTTTGCATTAACGCAGCATGTTCTGAACGGAAGTAAGAGATCAACGCAGCATCAAATGCAACGATTTTCTTCACTTCTACGTCAGCCATATAGCCTTCGTTAGATGCATAAATTGAAACAGCTTGGTCAGCAATTGAGTACGGAGCATATTGTTTTTGCTTCATAAGCTCAGTTACACGTTGACCATGTTCAAGCTGTTTACGAGTTGCTTCGTCAAGGTCAGAAGCGAACTGAGCAAACGCAGCTAATTCACGGTATTGCGCAAGAGCGGTACGGATACCACCTGACAATTTTTTGATGATCTTAGTCTGAGCAGAACCACCAACACGTGATACAGAGATACCCGCGTTCACAGCAGGACGAATACCTGCGTTGAATAATGATGTTTCTAAGAAGATCTGACCGTCAGTAATCGAAATTACGTTTGTAGGTACGAATGCAGATACGTCACCGGCTTGAGTTTCAATAATCGGTAATGCAGTTAATGAACCAGTTTGGCCTTTAACTTCACCGTTAGTGAATTTCTCAACGTAGTCAGCAGATACACGTGAAGCACGTTCAAGTAAACGTGAGTGTAGATAGAATACGTCACCAGGATATGCTTCACGACCTGGTGGACGACGTAGAAGCAATGAAATTTGACGGTAAGCAACAGCTTGTTTAGACAAGTCATCATAAATGATAAGCGCGTCTTCACCGCGGTCACGGAAGTACTCACCCATTGTACAACCAGCATACGGAGCAAGATACTGCATCGCTGCAGGATCAGCTGCAGCAGCTGCTACAACAGTTGTGTACGCCATAGCGCCAGTTTCTTCTAGCTTGCGCACAACGTTAGCGATAGTCGATTGTTTTTGACCAATTGCTACGTAGATACATTTAATGCCAGAGTTTTTCTGAGCGATGATCGCATCGATCGCCATAGCTGTTTTACCAGTTTGACGGTCACCGATGATCAACTCACGTTGACCACGACCAACAGGGATCATTGTATCTACTGATTTATAACCAGTTTGTACAGGTTGATCCACTGATTGACGCCAAATTACGCCTGGTGCTACTTTTTCAACAGCATCAGTAAGTTTTGCGTCAATAGGGCCTTTACCATCAATTGGGTTACCCAAAGCATCTACTACACGGCCTAAAAGTTCTGGACCAACCGGAACTTCTAATACACGACCTGTGCAACGAGCTTTTTGACCTTCTTGAAGGCTTAAGTAGTTACCTAAGACAACGGCACCCACTGAATCCTGTTCTAGGTTCAGTGCCATACCAAATAAGCCGCCGTCGAATTCGATCATTTCACCGTACATTGCATCAGCAAGGCCGTGAATGCGCACAATACCGTCGGAAACCATAACAATGGTCCCTTCGTTCTTAGCGGTCGCGCTGGTGTCCAGATCGCCGATACGCTGTTTAATGAGCGCACTGATCTCGGATGGATTCAGTTGTTGCATTGCGCTATACCTCAATCTTTTTAAAGTTCAGTCTTCAAGCTGTTAAGCAAGAAGACGAGTCCGCATTTTTTCAAGCTTGTTAAGCGCAGAATCATCTATCACTTGGTCGCCTGCACGAATAACTACACCTGCGATTAACGCTGGGTTAACTTCTACTGAAACATTTACGGCAGCTTCGAATTTTTTCTCTAATGCATGCGCAAGTAACTGTTCTTGTACAGAAGTCAATGGGAATGCAGATTCAATCACTACATCCACAGTATTGTTATTCTGTGATTTGAGCTGTTCGTATTCTTCTGAAATTTCAGGAAGAAGTGCCAGACGGTCATTATCAGCAAGCAATGTCAAAAAGTTTGACACTGCTGCAGTCTGGTCTTCACCTAAAACTTTTGCGAAAACACTTACCTGCTCAGCAGGAGTAAGCTCAGGGCGATTTAGATAAGCTGAAAATGCTTCGTCTTGCACCGCAGCACTTAGCAAGTTTAATGCATTTGACCAAGCGTCAGTTGCATTTTGCTCAGAAGCGTAAGCAAATGCTGCTTTAGCGTATGGGCGTGCCAACGTCAAGAGTTCAGCCATAATCCGCCTCTCTTAAAGTTTAGCAGCCAGCTGAGTCAGCATGGCATTGTGAGCTTCTGCGTCAACTTGCTGGTTCAGAATTTTTTCTGCGCCAGTAACTGCAAGAGCAGCAACTTGTTGACGTAATTCTTCGCGAGCAGCATTGATTTCAGTATCAACAGCTTCTTTAGCTTGTTGACGAATACGCTCACCTTCAGCCGCAGCTTGAGTACGCGCTTCTTCTACCAATTGCGCACCACGACGGTTCGCTTGTTCGATCAATTGAGCCGCTTGTGCTTTAGCCGCATCTAATTCAGCTTTCACTTGTGCTTGCGCATCCGCAAGGTCAGCTTTCGCTTTTTCAGCAGCGTTTAAGCCATCAGCGATTTTACGCTGACGCTCACTAATCGCATTGATTAGTGGTGGCCAAACAAATTTCATGCAGAATGCGACAAAAATCGCAAAAGCAATCGCTTGGCCAATCAATGTGAGGTTGATATTCATTGCTATTCCTCAATAGTTTAATTTAGGAATTAAGCTGATTAACCTACAAATGGATTAGCGAAGATGAAGAACAAGCCAATACCAACACCGATCATAGGCACAGCATCAAGAAGACCCGCGATTAAGAACATACGAGTTTGAAGTTGTGGAGCCAATTCTGGTTGACGAGCAACAGCTTCTAAGAAACGGCCGCCTAGAAGACCAAAACCAATCGCAGTACCTAAAGCACCAAAAGCGATCAAGATAGCAGATGCAATTGCAACTAGACCTAAAGTGAGTTCCATGATAATTCCTCAGAGGTTAGGTTTATACCAAATTAAGTTAAAAAATTGTGTGCCCAACCACCCTTTGACAGTTGAGCAATACCATTAATGCTTTTCGCTAGCCATACTCATATATACGATAGTCAACATCATGAAAATGAATGCTTGTAACGTAATAACAAGAATATGGAAGATCGCCCAAGGCACAGACAACGCCCACTGGATCCAGAACGGCAATAATGCGATCAAGATGAAGATCAACTCACCCGCATACATGTTACCGAACAGTCGTAGAGCCAATGAGATTGGACGTGCAATAAAAGTTACTAATTCAAGAATAATGTTTACTGGAATAAGTAATGCTTTTAAAACTGGGTTACTTGGGTTAAATGGGTTAAGTGCAAATTCTGCACCGAATCCGACAAGACCTTTCTCACGGATACTATAGAAAATAGTTAACGCAAATACTGACAATGCCATACCAAGGGTAATGTTAGGATCAGTAGATGGAACGATTTTGAAGTAAACGTGGTGAGGATCCATACCAAACACGTTAGCACCGATCAATTGAGCTGTATAAGGAATCCAGTCAACAGGGATCAAGTCCATCAAGTTCATGAGGAAAATCCACACGAAGATGGTCAACGCTAACGGCGCGATTAAGCGCGATTTGCCATGGAAAGTGTCACGGACACTTGAGTCAACGAACTCGATAATCATTTCGATTGCAGACTGGAACTTGGTCGGAACACCAGAGTTTGCAGCTTTCGCTACAACCCAGAACAACAAACAGAAAACAATACCAAGGCCGATAGACCAACCCATTGAATCCAAGTGAATAGCAGTGAACCCCATCTCTTGAGCTTCTTTAGCAGTCTCAGCTAACTTCCAAGTACCATCTGGCATTTTGCCATAGGTCATGTTAGTCAAGTGATGCTGAATGTACTCGGTCGAAGTAAGGGCATGTTCTTCAGCAGCCATAAATCACACCTGGTCAATGTCAAAACTAATAGAGAAAACGAATATCGCGTGCTGCCTGATATCTCGTTACTCTCAAAAAAACTTTTCAATTTTTTGTTGTGTTTATACTCGTTTTTTTAAGCGTGTTGCCCAAAAAGGAGCGACCCACGACATACTTTGTACGAGCATAAAACCACAAAACAATGCCACCGCTGACAACGGTTTGACATTGATCAAAATCAAAATGAATCCAACAATCACGATTGCAAACTTGCCCATTAAGCCACGATACATGTTTGACAGCACCTGTTTAGAGGCGCGGGCACCAGCCGCACGAAACGACTGCCATGAAAAGTAGCTACTTGCTAGCCAGCATACCAACGCACCCAAAGCTGCACTATATGCTGTGATTGTGTCTTTAAGGACCCAACCAATCAGAGCTGAAACAGGAATCATTACTGCTTGTAAGATGACTAAAGCTTTCGCTAATCGTCGATCAATCATGCGACTAGTTCGACTCATTTTTGTTCACTCACAGCAATTCTGCTTGACAAGTTTAACTGATGATTATTTTTAATCGCAGGCATTATAGAGTTACACCCCTTAACTTGCAATCTTTTCCCGACCTTAGTCGTGTTTTTTTAAATTGGTAAACTGCTTTCAAACTAATCAATAGTTGTTTGTTTTTTACATTACTTTCGCGCATTTAGTGTGCACTTAAGGGTTTTATCAGCCAACATCTTCCATGCTGTTACAAAATCCCCTGCCCCACTCATGGTTTCGTCCACCGGCTGAAAGACGATGCCACCGAGCTTTTGATACTGATTTTGGCTGGCATGAGCTTCTGCAAGTAAGCATATTTTTGGCTGCGCGCGATGGTCTTTCAGGTATTTGATTTGTGCCAATGTCGGTGCGACATGTGGATCATCTGTCAACGCACCGGTAAATTTCAAATTCAGTGAGCGCTCAAGATATTGATAGGCATCGTGGTAAGACCAGTAAGGTTGAGCACGGCTCGACACATCTGTTTTTTGGGCTGTGATCAAGAGTTTCTGCGCAAATGCACGCGCATTAGCCCAATATTTTTCACGATGTTCTGGAAACTGTTGTGAACGTAAAGCAGCAATAAAAAAGCCGATTCGAACCGCATTGTTTGGTTCAAGCCAGACATGTGTATCGATTGTGCCTTTTAATGCATTGCCACGGACATCCCGTAATGGCAAAGCACTGATAATGCCTGAGTCTAAAATAGCGATACTTTTACCACTTTCACCCAACATTTTTGCCAATGGCGCTTCATGCGCTTGGCCTAGCCATAAAACGAGATTGGCATCTTGCACGGTTTTACGGTGCGCAGGCGTCAAACTCACATCATGTCCAGATTGATGATCAAGCAATAGTTTTGGCTGCTCTACACCCTTAAGTACATCCTTCGCGATTAAATAAATCGGTTGTGTAGAAACAACGAGACCTTGCGCCCAGCTCATCACACTGAATAAAGCCAAACTACAAAAAAGAATTACACGGGACATGGGGAGAGAGCACCATAAAATGAATAGTGTTATAATATAACAAAATCGTAAAAAAACCTACGTCTGTTCGTAAGTCCTTACGCTTCATGTTAAGATTTAAAGTCTTTTTCTTTATACAGTTTCGTACTCGAGGTTGGCTATGAGCGCATGTTCACACGAACATCATAATGCTTTGCATGGTGTACACGATCATCATAATGTCGAACAGCGCCTTGCTGAAGCTGAGAGTCTCTGTAGTGCGACGGGTGCTCGACTTACGCCCTTGCGCAAAGAAGTATTAGAACTGATCTTAAATGCAACGGGACCAATGGGTGCTTATGACCTTTTGGCTAAAATCAAAAGCGAGTCTGACCGACCTGCAGCGCCACCGACTGTGTACCGTACGTTGGATTTTCTGCTTGAAAAAGGTTTGATTCACCGCCTAACGTCGATTAATGCTTATATCCCATGTTGTCATCCGCGCGAAGGACATCAAGCCGCATTCCTGATTTGCACCGATTGTAAAATAGTCAAAGAAGCATCTGCTCAAGGCTTAATGGCGCAACTCGATGAATTGTCTGCATCCGATGGCTTTACTGCACATCACAGTATTATTGAAATTTCAGGGATCTGTCAGCAGTGCCGCAGCAAACACTAAATATGAAGCCCATTGTGGCTTTAGAGCATGTTCATGTCCGAATCGATGAACGTGACATTTTAAAAAATGTAGATTTCGCCTTACACGAAAAAGAAATTGTCACCTTAATCGGTCCCAATGGTGCAGGCAAATCCACGCTCATCAAAGTGTTGTTGGGTATTGTAAAACCTGTATCTGGCAAAGTGATCAGCACACAAAAATTAAAATTTTCGTATGTGCCACAAAAATTTAATCCATCACACAGCTTACCGCTACGTGTGTGTGATTTATTGGCACTAGAAAAATGTGATGCCAATATCAAGCAAGAAATTATTCGTGATACAGGCATTGCCAAGTTACAACAATCTAAAGTTCAGCAATTGTCCGGCGGCGAACGTCAACGCGTTCTGATTGCACGGGCTTTATTACGTCAACCGAATGTATTGGTTCTAGATGAACCCATGCAAGGTCTGGATATCCAGTCTGAAGCGGAACTGTATGACTACGTGCGTAGCTTGCCTGAAAAATATGGCTGTGCAGTTTTGATGGTTTCTCATGATTTACAATGGGTCATGCAAGGCACGCACCGTGTGGTTTGCCTCAATAAGCATATTTGTTGCAGTGGCTTGCCTGAAAATGTCCAGCAACATCCTGAATATCAAGCGATCTTTGGAACAAATCGTGTGTTCTATCAACACCATCACGATCACTGTGCGCATGGCGATAGTGCAACGCCTTGCCAGCATGACTCTCGTCCCCATATTCACCCTGAACCGGAAGCATAATCCATGATGGAATGGCTACAACTCCTTTTGCCAGCATGGATCATGGGCACTTTGCTGGTGTTCCTGACTGCACCCCTCGGCTGCTTGATGCTTTGGCGTCGCATGTCATTTTTTGCGGACACCATGGCGCATGGCACTTTACTCGGTGTCGCCATTGCCGGTGCGATGAGTCTACCGCTTTGGACAGGCGTTACATTGATTGCGCTCTTATTGGTTGCAATCTTATGGGTGTTACACGACCCTCGCTTGCCCAATGACGCGTTGCTCGCGCTTTGTTCTGCAACACTCCTGTGCTCAGGCTTACTGTTCATACAACATTTGCCAAGCTTAAGACCTGAATTACTCAGCTATTTATTTGGTGATTTACTCACCATTTCTTGGTCAGATTTGCCTGTCTTTGCAATGGTGATCATTGTGGCACTGACCGTGCTGTATAAAAGTTGGCAATCGCAGATTCAGATTGCCATTGACCCCGACATTGCGGTCAGTGAAGGTGTCAGTGCCAAATGGCAACGTCTGATTTTTATGTTATTACTGGCATTATTTACCGTATTGGCTTTACGTGCTGTCGGCTCATTGCTGATGGGTGCATTGTTAGTGATTCCTGCATTAACCGCTCGTTTATTGGCAAATTCCCCGAAACAAATGGTGCTGTGGTCTTTCATCATTGCCCAAGTCGGTGTGACCGTGGGGTTATGGTCAAGTGCTGGTTTAAACACCTCTACAGGACTGACTATTGTATTAACCATGGCGCTGCTCTTTGCCCTGATTTTTATTATGCAAAAATTTAAGAAAGTGGCTTAAGTAGCAACGTTCATTGTTCAATTCGCGACATATCAAAAAAAAGCCATGCAGTTGCATGGCTTTTTTTGCACGTCAAATACAATGTTCAGAATCATCTCACTGGCTTTATTGATGCACCAAACTCAATAAACTCGCAGCACAAGCAAATAATACCGCAAAGGTTCGATTCAAATATTTTTGTTGTTTAGGTGATTTTAATAACCGCAGCACTTTTGCAGCGAGACCAGTATACCCCGCCATGACAATCAGATCGATGCTAATCATCGTTGCAGCCATAATGACATATTGAATCCATTGGGGTTTGGATAAATCTAAAAACTGCGGCAAAACTGCCAACAAAAATACAATCGCTTTAGGGTTGCTCATATTGACCAAAAAGCCATGTAAAATTAATTTTGAACGTGATTTATTTGATAAATCTTGTTGGATTTCAATTGACTCAGTTGGCGCTGTCCACTGTAAATAAGCCAAATATAATAAATAGCCCACACCAAACCATTTCACGATCAGAAAAGCCCATGGTGTCGTCGCAAATAAGACCCCTGCCCCAGCTGCAACAATGGCGATCTGAACCAAAAGTGCCAATTGCAGGCCGATTGCATTCCAATACCCATGCTTAAACCCATAATTCAAACCACTCGACATAGACGCAATTGCACCTGCACCTGGGGAAACACTAATTACCCAACATGCCAACATGTATGCAATCCAGATTTGATAGGACATCATTAGCTCAAGTTTGAAATGGGTCTGTATTATATGACATTTACTCTATTTTCATGACAATAATGCACGCTAAAAGGCCAAATGAAGGCTACACTCTCAGCGCTGCTTAAGGCACAATATACACAGCCACTCAGAAATTATAATTTTTAGGAGCCATGAATGTCTGCTCAATCTGTAATTTTGCCATTACCCTCAGATCATGCTCGTTTTATTGTTTTACGTTTAAAAGATTTAACGATTAGCGAATTAAAAGAACAACTTGAAGACTTATTTAGCACTCGTGATCGTCTAATTACCCAACATCCTAATGCGCAGATTAAAACAGCTGTAGCTTTTGGACCTGAACTTTGGGCACAACTTTATATTCAATCTCCAGCAGGCTTTAAACAACTTGATCCAATTCAAGGTTCATTTAACATGCCTGTAGCCCCAGCAGATGTACTGATTCACATTGCAGCACAGCGTACAGATATTTGCTTTGCTTTAAGCCAAGCTTTCTTTGATGGCATTCAAGATAAAGTTGAGGTTTTAGATGAGCGTGTTTGCTTCCGCAATTTCGATGGCCGTGACTTAACTGGCTTTATTGATGGTACTGAAAACCCTCAATTTCCAGATGACCGTGCTGAAACAGCATTATTAGCAGAAGATGCGGGTATTTTTGCTGATGGTTCTTTTGTCTTTGCACAGCGTTATGCACACAATTTAGATAAGTGGAAAAAGCTCAAAGTTGATGCACAAGAGCATGTGATTGGGCGTACCAAACTTGAATCGATTGAGTTGGATGAAGACGAACAACCTGAAAACTCACATGTATCACGTACCGTTGTTGAAGATGGTGAGGGTGAAGAACTCGCAATTTTGCGTCATTCATTGCCTTATGGCGATGGCCGCGGTGACCAAGGTTTGTTCTTTATTGCCTATACCAAAGATCTCAGCATTATCGACAGCATGCTGGTTCGCATGTTCGGTACTAGCGGTGACGGCATTCACGACCGCTTACTTCACTTTGTTACGCCAATGGACGGAGCGTATTACTTTGCACCGAGTGAAGAGTTATTGGAAGAAGTTTTAGAAGGTTAAATAAATAAAGCCGACGAGAGTCGGCTTTATTTATTTAAAATCTACTTAAATTGATATGTGATTTTTTAGAATTTTAATAATATTTCATTATTAAATTACTATCTATTTCTACTCTATTGTTTAAATATATAAATTTTCATTAACTAACTTATTATTTTTAACTTGCATAACTCTTAAATTTGGTCCATTTTCATTGGTTAATTTCATTTTTAAAACCTATGTTGATGAATGATATGCTTTAATTTTTTCAAAAATTTCTTTACCTTAGCTATTAAATATGAATTAGCTCTATTTACACCCAATTGATGACTGACTGCTCCACTTCGTAACGTCTATGGATGGTGCTTCTTGCTTTGTAACAAGTGAGGAATTATTGAAAATTTTGGCATATTAAAGAGATCAGATTTTATCAACCTTTAAATATTTTATGAGCAGTATATGAAATTCTGAATAACATCATTAAGCCTCTTTCATAAATCAAAAAACGAACAGTCTCTTGCTGATTATTTGTACCGAAGAATTTTAAATATTCATGCATAATCTGCGGATGAAATATATCGATTCAAAGAAGCTTTCTGAAACACAATTTAAGCGATACACCGGCATATCATGGTCAACCTTTGATTTAATGGTTGAACAACTGAAAATGCATGTTCCTGCTAAAGGTAGACCAACTAAATTGAGCATAGAAGATCAAATCCTTCTGTGCTTAA
>NZ_VPDZ01000022.1:0-29998 GCF_013417465.1 Acinetobacter sp. YH12251
TTATAATCAGCGAAGAATTCAAAAAGGCTTGGATTTTAAGACACCAAATCAAATGGCAGAAGACTTTTATCGGTTAGCTGCCTAGAATCTCCCAAGTGAAAGTCTCCTGCTAATTCAGCACACATCAGATGCTTATGAGGTAAAAATAAAATTCATAGTGTTTTGGGGTGAAAATACTGCCACCTCAGGAATGATTACAATCTTTGATATTCAGATTGAAGAAAAAACAATACTAAATTATTGATTAAGCCTATTTAATAAAGCAAAAGAGGCATTACACGAAAGGTAACTCTATTAAAACAGGTATAAAAATAAATGTAGATTACTGAACCTAACACTCGATATTTTTGACTAAATGAATAATAAAATATGACAACCAGCTCACATTTTTAAATAAAATAATGTTTTAAATCAAAAGCATGTGTTGAATTTTTATTTAAAAAATAAACTTAAATCGATTACAATTAAACAATTTTAATATTTACGAATAATAAAATGTACATGAATTTTACAATAACGGATGATCAAAAGCATACCGATGCAAGGCCAATACAAGTAGGGTGGTTCTTAATAGATGATAAGACATCAATTCATTTTGAAGCGCCTTATCGCATGAGAGAGGAATCATAAACTAAACATGTCAATTCTGCCAGTCGTTGTCCTGCAGTATTGCAGCTCAAAAGTCGTTACTTTGTCATTAATTGAAAGTTAGCAAATCATGGTACAAGGGTGGATGAAAAGGTAGTGATCTCCCTCGATTACAGCTCTTATATATGTATTGTAAAAATAGACGTAGTCCCTTGAGGGACGCGTTCTGCAAAAGGTTATCTAATGAAAAAAATGCTTAAAGATCTACAGTTATCATTCGAAGCGTGGGTATCTCCTCAGGACATCGCTTTTATTCATCAGGGACAATCTGCTTTTTAGTGAAGCTAACTGCTTATGATTACTCTATCTATGGCGGTTTGGATGGGAAAGTGACGGTAATTTCTCCAGATACCATCCGGGATGAAGTTAAACAAGATCAGTTTTATTATCGTGTTTACATCCGTACTGACCATGATCAGCTGGTAAATAAAGCCGGGCAAAAATTTTCAATTACACCGGGAATGATTACAACCGTTGATATCCGGACTGGAGAAAAGACCATACTAGATTATTTGTTAAAACCGTTTAATAAAGCTAAAGAAGCTTTGCGGGAACGATAATATTAAATTTATATAAAATCCTAAAGGCTCAATTATATTCTAATTTAAAGGAGATATTATGCTTAAGATTTTATTATTTATATTTTTTAGTTTACTTTTGGGAGGGTGTATGAATCATGATGAAAAATTTGATATTGAACTGATTTCTAACAAAGGAAAAAAATTAAAGTTAAGTCTGAAAAAATGTTTTTTTGATATGAAAAGATTAGAAAGTGGTCCTTTTTCATATGTATATTTAAAATTCCCGTTATATACATTTTCTGGGAACTATACAGGAAATTACCAGTGCCTAAAAAAATCAAATGAGTTGAAAGCAATTCTAGAAATATCTCAGAGTCCCAATATAGATTTTGGTGATAATATCATAAAAAATAGTAAGGGTTATTGGCTAAGATCCCTTAACCTTGATGATAAATATCTTTTGGAGAGGAGGGGGAATATATCAATTTATAAGTTTGGGGTTAATAAAAATGTCATTGTAATAGATGATAGTTTCAATAGTGATAAAATTAATATGTTTATTTTTTATGTACCATATTCTAGTTTTTTGAGAGGGCAAAAAAATGGTTTTACTGATAAATTTAATATTCTTTCAATATTAAATGATGATTTTAAAATTAAATATG
This sequence comes from Acinetobacter sp. YH12251, assembly GCF_013417465.1. Lineage (NCBI taxonomy): Bacteria > Pseudomonadati > Pseudomonadota > Gammaproteobacteria > Moraxellales > Moraxellaceae > Acinetobacter > Acinetobacter sp. YH12251. Next base: position 1,835 of record NZ_VPDZ01000022.1, read on the forward strand.
ATGTCTATAGTTCAAATTTTACAAGTGATAATGAAAAAATATACGGTGTTGATGTAAATACAGGTTTTATAGATGATTTTAGAGATTTGATTCAAAATCAAAGAGATATATTGGATAAACCAGAAATTATAAATAAATTTGTAGAAAATAATGAGCGAGTTATTTCTTTTATTAAAGCTAACAGTCAAGGGGAACTTAAATGAGTAATTATAGTGTAAATTATAGTCTGACAAATAGTCAAAAATTGGAATTGCAGAATAAAATTGATCAGGGGAAACAAGTTGGTAATTATGCAGAAGCTTATCAGTATTTAAAATCAACTATTCCAAATTTAAGTGAAAATACTTTACCTAGAAGTTGGAATGACCTTAGTCCTAATCAAGCTCAAGAAGTTAATGCATATATTGGTTTGAACTTATGGTTATCAACTGCAATTAGTACAAATGGTCAGTCGGGTGATTTAATTGACACGACTCTACGCCGTGCAACACAAGCTATCATGGAAGATCATGGTATTGGAAATTTGTATGATGATGCGAAATATAATCAATATTCAAATGATATGGCTATAAACTTACTAAGTGAAATAGCGACAACGGGCAATGTGTCTTTAGAGCAATTTATAGAAACGGATGCTCAAAATTTTACTAACTTTGGTGAAAATACTGGATTAATTACAGAGGGTGATTGGCCTGGTGCCATAATGGACGCAGTTCTGTTAGGTGGGGATTGGATAGATGCAAATATACCAACATGGTTTGATGACTATGTATCTGGTTTAATGGAAACTTTACATGATTTATACGTTGATGGGGCATTGACAAATCCTGATCTTTTGAAAGGGTTCGCAGGAGAACTCCTTGAACAATGGTCAAGAAAGTTCTATAGCTGGATGCCAGATGATTGGAATCCTTGGATGGATTTAAATAGGGATGGTAAGTATTTTATTTATGATCCAATTATATTGGATCTTGACGATGATGGAATTGAAACGACTCACGTTGGTGATTTTGAAAGTGCCCTATTTGATCATGATAATGATGGAGTTAGAACCGCAACAGGATGGGTCAGTCCTGATGATGGAATTCTAGTTATAGACAAAAATGGTGATGGTGTTATTAACAACGGATCTGAAATCTTTGGAAATAATTTTATTTTATCTAATGGTAGCATGGCTAAAAATGGATATGAAGCACTAAGCGAGCTCGATACAAATGGTAATGGTATAATTGATAATGAAGATGATTTATTTTCTAAATTAAGATTATGGCGTGATTTTAATCAAGATGGTATTAGTCAAACTAATGAATTTTTTTCTTTGGCAGATTTAGAAATTAAATCACTTAATCTTAAGTATCAAGAAACTAATACTTCTTTAGGGAATGGAAATTTTTTATCTGAAAAAAGTAGTTATCAAAAGTTAGATGGAACAACTCATTTAATGGGAGATATAAATTTTTCATTTAATCCATTATATAGTGATTTTTTAAATCCAATAGATCTTACTGAAGAACAAAAAAAGACAGCTAATTTAAAAGGTATTGGTCGACTTCGTGATTTACAGGAAGCAGCAGCAGTCTCAGAAGATTTAGCGACAATATTAAAACTATATTCAGAGGCTGAAACAAAGGATGCTCAATTACTTTTAATTGATAAATTGATTGAGGAATGGGGTAGAACCGATCCTGATTTTAATCCCAACGATTATTCTATGGCTGTTGCATTTAGAGCTTCTTCAGGTGAAGGTAGTGCATTGACTCCTAGTCAAGCAAATACTGCAACTCTAGGAATTCTTCTTCCAGATTCATTAAAAGAAAGTTTAAATAATGCTAAATTAAAATTAGCAATATTAGATGCATTTTCAGGTCAAAAATCTGGAATTTTGTATTATGGAACTATTGCTCAAGCACAAAATATTATTAATACAATAGATGAAACTTATAAAAATCTTGTACAAGGTGTTTATGAAGGTTTAATTTTTCAAACTAGACTTAAACCTTATTTATACCAATCAGAATATTCATTAATTGATGAATTTCATATTGATTTTTCAAAATATTTTAATGAGGTTTTTGATGAAAATCCTGAAAAGGGTTTTATCGATTTAAGTGAGTTTTTAGCCTATAATAAAACTGGTTTTTGGCCAGGTGGAGTTGTTTTATTAAACGAATATATTCAGCTCGCTAAGGAATTTGGGGAATTTGATGAGTGGTTTAATAAATTAGGAGTTGAAGTACAAGTTAAGCTTAGTTTACAAATGGGAGGTAGTGGTAATGATACATTAATAGGCACAAATTTAATGGGCGGAGGAAAAGATATTTTATTTGGCGGTGATGGTAATGATATTTTAATAGGCGGTGTAGGTAATGATGAATTAGATGGTGGATCTGGCTCTGATATTTATGAGTTTTCTCGAGGTTTTGGTCAAGATATAATTAAAAGTTATGATAATAGTTTGAATAAAAAAGATGTTATTTACTTTAAAGATAATATCTTGAAATCTGATATAAATATTATAAGAAATGGAGAAGATTTAATATTAAAATTACAAAATTCTACTGATCAAATTGTAGTAAAAAATTATTTTAACGGAGATGGTTATGGTGGATACCAAGTTGATATAATTAGATTTTCAGATCAGAGTGAATTAACTGTTGAACAAATAAAGTCTTTATTATTGAATCCAACTGTTTTAAATGATGTGTTAATTGGATATGGGACAGATGATGAAATTTCAGGTTTCGAAGGAAATGATAAATTAGAGGGGCGTGAAGGTAATGATTACCTAGATGGTGGTTCGGGTAATGATGACCTAGATGGTGGGAGCGGAAATGATACATTAATTGGCGGTGAAGGTAATGATATTTTATATGGGGGCGATGGTGATGATATTATTATCGGAAGTACTGGTAATGATACATTACAAGGTGGATTGGGGTCAGATACATTTATATTAGGTCAAAATTTTGGTTCAGATATATTAATAGATTTTAATCCTTCATTAAATGATATTAATATTGTGAAATTCATAGAAGGTTGGCAATCATCTTCATTTAATTTCAAACGTGTTAATAATGATCTTTTTATTATTTCTAAAAATACTTCTGATCAATTAATAATTCAAAATTACTTCATTAAAGATGGTCTTGCTGAATATCGAATAGATTTTATTGAGTTTAGTGATGGTGAATCACTTACTGTTGATGATATTAAAAATTTAGTTTTAGTACCTACAAATGATGATGATGTATTGCGTGCCTATGCTGTAGATTCTAATATTAGTGGGTTAGGTGGTAATGATTTAATTTATGGTAATGTAGGAAATGATACTCTATATGGTGGAGTTGGTAATGATCAACTTTATGGTGGTGATGGAAATGACATGCTTATTGGAGGTGATGGTAACGACACTCTAAATGGAGGTATAGGTAGCGATACTTATATCTTTAGTATTGGAGATGGTGTTGACACAATCAATAGTTATGAAGTTGCAACAGGAAAATTAGATAAAATACTCTTCACGGAAGAAATTACTCCAGAACAAGTCAGTTTAAAGCGTTCAGGTAATGATCTTATTATTCAATATTCTGACAATGACCAAATCAAAGTACAGAATTTCTTTAATGAGGAAGGGGCTACTGCTTATCGTATAGACCAAATAGAGTTCGCTGATGAAACTATTTGGGATATTGAATATATCAAACAACAAGTTATTCTTCCTTCAGAAGCAAATGATACAATTAAGGGATATAACAGTAATGATGTGTTATCTGGCTTAGTTGGCAATGACTCATTATATGGAAATGCCGGTAACGATACATTAACTGGTGGAATAGGTAACGATTACCTGGATGGTGGATCAGGTAATGATACTTATCATTTTAGTTTAGGTGATGGGAAGGACACGATCAGCAGTTACGATAATGTATCAAATAAAGTTGATCAGATTGTCTTTACAGAAGGAATTACACCAGATCAGGTTAGCCTAAAACGTTTGGGTAATAATTTAGTTATTAAATATTCAGAAGATGATCAAGTCACTGTTCAGAATTTCTTTGATAGTAATGGTGCAACTGCTTACCGTATAGACCAGATTGTTTTTGCTAATGAGACCGTATGGAGTCTGCAGACTATTAAGCTAAAAGTACTGGAGGCATCTGAAGGTGATGATGTTATTCAGGGCTACAATAGTGCAGACCTTTTAAATGGCGGAGCAGGCAATGATTCTCTTTATGGAAATGAGGGGAATGATATCCTTCAAGGTGAAACTGGTACAGACCAACTTTACGGTGGAGCTGGAAATGACACACTCATTGGTGGCGAAGGCAATGATACCTTAGAAGGTGGAGCTGGCAACGATACCTATATTTTTGCAGCCAACTTCGGTCATGACATTATCAGCAATTATGATAATTCGGCAAATCGTCAAGACATTATTCAGTTTACAGATGGCCAAGTCCAAACTGATTTTACTTTCCGTCGTATCAACAATGATTTAGTGATCCGTACGTTAGATGGTGAAAACAGCATCACTGTGCAGAACTATTTCCAAACAGATGCTTTGGGTGCTTATCGTATTGATCAGATCCAGTTCTCAGATGAGATGATACTTGATGTTGAAGCGGTGAAGGCCTTGGTACTTCTTGGTACTGAAGGCGCAGACATTCTTCAGGCATATGCTTCGGGTAGTACGATTTCCGGTGAAGCGGGTGATGACCAGATTTATGGTAATACTGGCTCTGACCAGCTGTATGGCGGAACTGGGCAGGACAAGCTATATGGTGGAAATGGAGATGATCATTTAGAAGGCGGTGCAGATAATGACCAGCTTTATGGTGGTTCAGGAAATGATGTTCTGGTCGGTGGCACAGGAGATGATCGCCTAGAAGGTGAGGAAGGAAATGATATCCTTCAAGGTGAAACTGGTACAGACCAACTTTACGGTGGAGCTGGAAATGACACACTCATTGGTGGCGAAGACAATGATACCTTAGAAGGTGGAGCTGGCAACGATACCTATATTTTTGCAGCCAACTTCGGTCATGACATTATCAGCAATTATGATAATTCGGCAAATCGTCAAGACATTATTCAGTTTACAGATGGCCAAGTCCAAACTGATTTTACTTTCCGTCGTATCAACAATGATTTAGTGATCCGTACGTTAGATGGTGAAAACAGCATCACTGTGCAGAACTATTTCCAAACAGATGCTTTGGGTGCTTATCGTATTGATCAGATCCAGTTCTCAGATGAGATGATACTTGATGTTGAAGCGGTGAAGGCCTTGGTACTTCTTGGTACTGAAGGCGCAGACATTCTTCAGGCATATGCTTCGGGTAGTACGATTTCCGGTGAAGCGGGTGATGACCAGATTTATGGTAATACTGGCTCTGACCAGCTGTATGGCGGAACTGGGCAGGACAAGCTATATGGTGGAAATGGAGATGATCATTTAGAAGGCGGTGCAGATAATGACCAGCTTTATGGTGGTTCAGGAAATGATGTTCTGGTCGGTGGCACAGGAGATGATCGCCTAGAAGGTGAGGAAGGAAATGATATCCTTCAAGGTGAAACTGGTACAGACCAACTTTACGGTGGAGCTGGAAATGACACACTCATTGGTGGCGAAGGCAATGATACCTTAGAAGGTGGAGCTGGTGATGATACTTATCAGTTTGAATTAGGGTGGGGGCAGGATGTCATCCAGTATGAATATAAAAATCAGACCGATAAGGATACGATAGCGTTTATTAATGTAGCCCCAGATGATCTTATTATCAGAAAAGTGGGCCAAGATATGGTGATCACTCATCGAATAACGGGTGATCAATTAATAGTTCAATCCCAGTTTGGCTATTCGTCCAATAAGCCGATTAATTTAGTCAGCTTTGATAATAATCTAGAGTGGAATGAATCTGATCTTGATGTACAGGCAGTAAAAGGTACTGAGCTGGATGATGTTATTGAAGGTGCAACAGATAGTGATGTTATTCATGCAGGTAACGGTGATGACATTATTTATGGTAGTCCAGTTTATACAGATGCACCAGAAACCCAATATTTCGTTTATGGGGGAGAAGGTAATGATAAAATTTATGCAGCTGGCTATTTAGATGGTGGTAATGGGGACGATGAAATTGAGGGTTCTGGTCATCTGCTCGGGGGAAATGGCGATGATACTCTTAATGGACAAGGAATCTTGGAAGGCCAATCTGGAAATGACCTTCTCGTAGGTCAGGGTAAGTTGTATGGTGGAGACGGTACGGATCATTTAATTCTAACTGGTTTGGAGAATAATCAAGCAGGATTATTAGATGGTGGTTCCGGGGACGATATTTTAGTTGTTGATGTTGATCAAAAATATTTTGTAGACAGTTCCAATCAGAATGAATTTATTCAAAATGCAGATGGTTACCATGTCATTCAAAACCCAGACTTAGCGGAAGACCAGAAATTTGTATACGTAAAAGGTGGTACTGGTAACGATACAATTTATGGTTCATTTGGTAATGAGATCTATGTATTTAATTTAGGTGATGGGCAAGACACGATTATTGAACGTCCAGCAGGACAGAATTACAGTAACGTTGCAGTTTCTTTTGATATCCTGAGATTCGGTCTAGGCATTGTTCCTGTAGATATTAGTCTTCATCATTTTGGTAATGATTTAATTATTAAGCATGAAAATAATGTTGATCAGATTACAATCCAAAACTACTTTGTCGGCGGACATCATAAGATTAATGAAATTCAATTCGCAGATTCAACTATTTGGAATAATGCCTATATAGAAAACCATGTCACTTATCATGGTACAGCCAATAATGATGAAGTATGGGGATATCGAAATACCCATGAAACTTTTGAAATGGGGACTGGAGATGACAAAGTTTATGCAGGTGCTGGCAATGACATTATTTATGGTCAAGAAGGTGATGATACACTTTGGGGACAGACTGGAAATGATACGCTATATGGCGGTGCAGGATCAGATTACTTGGAAGGAAATGAGGGGGATGATGTCCTACATGGCGATGAGGGTAATGATACGCTGTATGGCGGTGCTGGTAACGATTCTATCTATGGTGGAGTTGGTAACGATAAACTGAGTGGTGGAGCTGGAACAGACATCTTAAATGGTGGTGAAGGTAATGATGAGTATCTTTATTACTTGACTGATGGCCCTGATGTGATTGATCAGACTGGAGGCGGAACAGATGTCTTGTGGCTGATGGACTACGGCATTACTCCTGACCGCATTAGCTTCAACAAAGATGGCAACGATTTAATCGTAACCATTGATCAAAATACTAACCAGTCTGTACGAATTGTGGATCATTTCCTTGGGGGTGATAAAGCCATTTCATCAGTTAATGCAAATGGACAAGCACCAATTTCTGCAAAAGATATTGAGGGAATTATTAAAGCCCAAGCATATGGCGGACTCTATGATACCGTGCTTGAAGGAACAAATGGTGCGGAAACCATTTATGGCACTTCAGGAAATGATTTGATCGAAGGTCTAGATGGAAATGACACGATTTGGGCGCAAGCAGGCAATGATCGTGTGGAAGGTGGTGCCGGTAATGACTATCTAGATGGCGGGGCTGGTGATGATTCAATCTACGGTGGAATTGGCAACGATACACTAATTGGGGGAGCTGGAATTGATACTTTAGATGGTGGTGCAGGTGATGATAAATACTATTATTACTTGGCTGACGGTGCTGATGTAATTGATCAAACTGGTGGTGGTACTGATGTCATCTGGTTGATGGATCAAGGTATTACGGAGGCTCGTATAAAATTTACTAAAGAAAATAATGATTTACTCATTACGATTGATAACAACTCAAATCAATCTATCCGGGTGAAAGATCATTTCTTAGGTGGAGAAAAAGCGATTTCATCCGTACAACCGAATGGTGGCTATACGATTACAGCAGCCCAAATTGCAACTAAGGTTAACAATAATGGTGGGGCAGAAACACCGAATGTAGCTGGTGATACAACGTATAACTATAGTACTGGTGCCTTAACAATTACCGAACAGTCTGGTACAGATAAAATTGTATTTGCTAGCGGCATTACTCTCAGCCAAATTAGTTCTAACCTGACCAAGTCTGGAAATGACTTAATCATTAAGGTAAATGGAAGCACTACTAATATTGTTACAGTGAAGAACTTCTTCCTTGCAGGTGATTATTTGGTTGAATCATTCCAAACAGCAGCAGGTGAGCAGATTACAGCGAGCCAAATTTTTACTGCGTATGGATTGACTATGCCAGGTACTGGTAGTGAAACACCAAACCCAGTAGGTGACACTACTTATAACTATACGAGTGGTGCTCTAACCATTACTGAACATTCAGGTATAGATAAAGTTGTATTCGCAAGCGGTATTACCTTTAGTCATATTAGTTCTAATTTGACTATGTCTGGAAATGATCTAATTATTAAAGTAAATGGAAGTACTGCCAATCTTTTAACTGTGAAAAATTTCTTCCTCGCGGGTAATTATTTAGTTGAAACCTTCCAAACTGCAGCTGGTGAACAAATCACAGCAAATCAAATTTTTACTGCATTTGGTTTAACAATGCCTGGTACTGGAGGCGGAGCAGCTAATGCGGAAGGCGATACTACATATAACTATACTTCAGGTGATCTTACTATTACTGAAGTATCAGGAAATGACAAAGTTGTATTTTCGAGCGGAATCACATTTAGCCAAATTGGTAATTATCTGACCATGTCAGGTAATGACCTCATTCTTAAAGTCAATGGAAGTACAACAAATAAAATTACGGTAAAAAATTTCTTCCTTGCTGGTAATAATTTAGTTGAAACATTCAAGTTTTCGACAGGAGAAGAAATTACGGCTGACGATATCTTTGGAGCTTTTGGTCTGACATTGCCATCAACTGGTGGTGGAACAAAAACAGGATCATCTGAAGTCGAAGGTGATACAATTTACGAATATACAACTGGAGCTTTAATGATTAATGAGGTCTCCGGCAATGATAAAGTCGTCTTCAAAAATGGTATTACATTTAGCCAAATTGGTAACTACTTGAATATGTCTGGCAATGACTTGATTCTGAAATTGGATGGTAGTAATACGAATAAAGTCACTGTTAAGGATTTCTTCTTAGGCGGTGATTATGTTGTTGAAACTTTTGCGTTCGAAACTGGAGGCCAAATCACAGCTAGCCAGATTTTTGGAGCATTTGGGTTAACTATGCCAGCTGCAACATCATTGGCAAGTGTGGAAAGCTTTAGCTTTGATGAAGAAAGTAACATGTCTTCTGATGAAGTTTATCAAGATTTTGGTACGAACAGCCCACTTAATGCTGAACATATTGTTCAAAGTGTAATTACTGGTGATGCAGGCGATAATCTATTTATAAGTGATTCAGCTGTGAGTGAATTATTTATATTGAATGATGGTCAGGACATTATTAAGTTAATGCAAAATACATCAGGTGTAACTGCAGTAGACTATGTTAATGACTTTAAAATATCTGAGGACCAACTAGACTTATCTGAGTTCTTAGATAACAGTCAAGTTAACTCGTCGAATCTTGATGAGTTCTTGACTATTTCCTATGATGAAAATCTTAAAACAAACACAATTAGTGTTACTGGTGATGCAAGTGGTAATTCACAGGAAATATTAGTATTAACAAATCAAGCTGAATTTTTGTCAGTTCAAGATTTGCTATTAAATCAGTCAATAGTTTACTAATGACTTTAAGAGTTTAGTAAGACTTGATAAAGGGCGGTTAACCGCCCTTTATTTATTTGGAGTTTCATATTCTAAAACTTTAAGAGGTCATAGAAAGCTTATCAATTGATTAAGTTATTCTTCGATCATCCCAATAACACGGTACTACAATCAAATGGTTCTCATGTAACCGTGACCATAATCGGACACCTAAATCCCGCTGCATATTCTGGACTGTGAAATTGGAAATCAGCAGGGTAGATTTCATATTGTCATAACGACTATACAAAACCTTATGCACCATCTCCAGGCGTTTTTCATGCCGGTCATGCAGGCCATATTCATCAATCACCAATAAATCAAAACTGGAGAAATGGTCGATGACTTCTTTCTCAGAGCGTGAAGCATCTGACCAGGTATCCATCATTTTTTGAGCAATTTCTGCGCTGGTATAGTAGCGAGCAGATTTCAGACTGTTATGCAGAATATTACGAATAATGGATGCACTCAGATGGGTTTTACCTGTACCCGGTGTACCAATCATCAACATGTTCGGGTTGTGGTCAGAAATAATCTGCTGTGCAAAGGCCTGACATAGTTTGATGGCATTCTCTTGTGCAGGGCATGCAACTACATAATTCTTGAAGCCACGATCCAGGTAGCGTTTATTGAGCCCTGAATTTTTAATTTTCTGTTGTAGCAATCGCTGTTGCAATTCATCTTCATAGGCTGCATGTGAGTGATGGACGGTTTCTTTGGCACACAATTTACAGAGCCTGTGACCTGCAATTTCCATCAGGGGTATATGATGGACAGGGCAAAGTGTTTCCGTTGTTTCTGCGCGAAACTGGAGTGTTTTAAGCATGGTATTCATGGCTGATCTCCTAAATCCATTTTGAATTTTCTAAAAAACTCTCATTTTTTTCTTCAAAATTTGAAGATGAAGATGAAGGGCATGATTCAAGCATGGCTTGAGTAATACTCGAGCTCTTCTCAGGAGCTGCTTGAGCATTTACTTTTCGTTGCTTGGTTGATGCTTGAGCATTACTTGCGGATTTATTCCAGCGTGCTTGAGCTGCATTTTTAGCTTTATCAGATTTCATTTGCTGATTTTGCAATGCCTGGCTTTTTAAACTGGTTAAAAAACTTGAATGAATCTGCTCAGACTCGACTTCAAACAATTCCAGAGCCATCAGCGTATTCAACAAAGTTTTAGCCTTGGTGTGCTGAGGTAATTTCGTGATGCTACATACAGTAGCTAGGTCATGAGGGATGGCACCATTTTTCCAGAAATCCATCATTAACAGCAGTGCCGCACCAATTTGTTCTGCCGTCATTCGTGCAAATTTTGCCTGTAGGTCGCCAATATAGAGTGGCATCCAAATTGAAATATCTTTATGCATGTGTTCACCTTTTTATAGATATAGAGGGGCTAAGGTCATCGATTGGATGACCTTCTGTCTGTGTTTGTTTTATTAGTGAGCGAGACTCATTAAGCGGAGACGGGCCTGTTGGGCCAAGTCATCGTAATGGGCTTGCCCTTCATCCAACATTCGCTGTAACCAGAGTCTCAACGCCTGGTGATCATCGAAGCATTTATTGATTTCCAACAAAAAAGCTAGATTGTGAAGTTTGGGAATGTGTAGCTCATGGATTAATTCACGAGCGACCATATCTGCTTCAGGGCTGACGACCACACCACCAAAGAAAGCTTTACTATTCATGTGCAAGCTCCTCTGTATTTAGTTTTTCCAGCATGGCTTCAAATGCACTGCCATCGCGGCGCGTAACATTGGGGATGTAACGGCTATAGACCCGGAATAGCATTTCAGTCGTTGAATGTCCCAATTGACGTGCGATCCATTCCGGATTTTCTCCTGCTGACAGCCAAAGAGTTGCTGCTGTATGGCGTGTTTGATAGGCTCTTCTAGACTTCAATCCTAGAAAGCGCAAGATCGGATGCCAGACACGTTTATTCACCAGACGATAATCGAGAGGTCCACCATCACGATTGCAGAAAAACCCCAACCTTGGCAATAGTCACCGACATAAAATACCTAGAACTACATATATTGTATTTTAATAAATCCTATATATAATATATATATAAAGTCTTTATTTTGTGTGGTGTAACTTAAAGTAGGGTGAGGTACTTTGGTTTTTGGTCACCAGAATTATTGTGATAATCAGCAATAATAACCGACATATACATACTGAATCTAAGGGGGTTTTACTGATTGGTATAATTTGGTGTTGAGGCTATACGATTTCTATTTTGCCTTTTGGCGTAAGACGTATAAATATAGCCTTTCTACTTTCTTATCTAAAAATTCATCTTTGTTGTACTTTGATTGATAATCTAGGCCGCTAAACTTTTATTAATCATCTTCCGCAAACATTGTTTCAATTTCATTCCAATGCGGAAATTTATACTTCTTTTTATCCACTTCAAATTGCAGGCCTACTGCATTAAGTACACATTCAAATGTGCTAAATGAGCCTGTAAAGTGGCAATTTTCTATTTCTGAAATCGTTGTTTTATTGATGTTCGTTTTTTCTGAAAGATTTTTCTGTGTATAGCCCAGAGCTTTTCTTGCCAAACGTATTTCTTTACCTATTTCTTCTCTTGAAGCCATATCAATTCTACCCCTAGAAATTTGTTCGCTATATAGCAAACTTTTGATAAATTATGGCAAATATTCGCTATATAGCAAACTTTTATAGTGATTTTTGAATACCTTTGAATTTATAGGGTTCGATTTTGCCTTAAATTATTTGAATAGAGCTCATATGTGTATAGGATTTTTAATCCTTTAGAATTAGGCTAGCCTGTCTCTTGATGTAAAATCAATAATACTTGGACATCTATTCTTGTTTTATCTGGACATTTTTTTCTGCTTTAGGGTTAAATGAAACTACACAAAGATGTGGAACTTTGATTAAAGAACAGGCGTGGAACGTGAATAATCACGAAAAATCCGTTCCAGTGCGCTGTTTACTGGAACGGATTTAATTAAAATATTGATGTTTATAGGAAAAATTCAAGCGTTTCGTATAAGGTGTATTATGTTAATTTTAGGAAAAGTTAAAATTAATCTGAAAAATTTAATTTCTTTAATGTCTTTAATAATTCACATCTGTAATGTAACAAGAGTGAGAAATAAATAATGGGGGAAAGGCAATGGATGTTTTAACACGTTTTATTATTGAAATTATTATTACATTGTTAGTTAGCGGTGCTACTTCTTTTGTGATTACAACTGTTTTGAAAGACTTATTAGTTGATTTATGTGGAGATATGGTCCGTGCAACCTTTTGGTCACGATTTACCATCATTATGTTGTTCTTAACCCCACTCATGTTTGTGATGTTTTTTGGGGTGTCATTTGATTCTGGGGCTGCAGACCATACCGTTGTGAAAAGAGCCTTAGGTTTGAGTTTATTTGGAGTCTTTTGTGCAATGTTAACTATAGCATTTCAAATTTCAAAATTTATCCTTAATAAGAAAGCTTTAAATTTAAGGGAAGAGCCATCTCAAGAAAAAACATTACAAAAAAACTAATATGAAGCTCAGTGAAATAGGAAGTTAGAACTTCCTATTTTTATGAGTATTGTTGAATAATTACAATACCATCTAAAAAATCCCCATTTAACATAATGGCGGTTATACGAAACGAGAGCAGCAGCTCTCGTTTTTTGATGTGGAAACTGCTAGAATACTTGTACGCCATTGACGTACACAGAATCTATGTTATTCATTGAAACCAGTATCTTTACCAAGCAAATCAAAGACCTTGTATCTGATGAGGAATATCGTCAACTTCAACAAGATCTATTGGTTCAGCCAGATAAAGGTGACTTAATCAAGAATGGCGGTGGCATTCGAAAAGTACGTTGTGCTCAAGGTAATAAAGGCAAAAGTGGCGGTATCAGAGTAATTTACTATTGGGTAAATGAGGATGATCAAATCTTTTTCTTGGTGGCTTATCCAAAATCTGTAAAAGATAATCTAACGGATAAAGAAACCGCCATTCTGCGCCAACTCGTGAAGGAGCAATTTCATGGATAACAACTTATTTGATGACTTAGTTGCTTCGATTAAAGAAGCAGGAGCAATCAAGCGCAAAGAGATCCAACCTAGTCGAACGACGGAACTTGAATTACCAGATATTAAGGAAGTACGAGAAAAAACTGGTTTAAGTCAAAGCGAATTTGCAGCACGTCTCCACATTAGCCATCGTACTTTGCAAAACTGGGAACAAGGCCGACGCTATCCAACAGGACCAGCAGCAACATTGATTCGAATTTTAGATGCACATCCTAGTCTTATTTAAAAAAAATGCATTAAAAATGGGAGCTTAGCTCCCATTTTTTGACTTCGTATAACGTGTATTATGTTAATTTTAGGAATACTTAACTTAAAGCTATAATTAAGACCAATGCTAATTTTTAGATATTAAAAAACAATGGAAATTACTGAGTATTTAAAAAAAAATTATGTTCAAATTAGTCTTATCATTATATTTTTTTCATCAACTATATATGTTCTAAGAGAGCATTTTTTTCTTATCAATAAAGCTGAAGAACTATCAAAAAATCATAAGAATATATATGTAGGATGCCTATTTTTGGAAAAAGCATTTTCAACTAAACATGGCATCGAACGACATAACGTCAATATACATGGTAATAGATTTTTACTTCAAAAGATGAAAATTTCTATCTTTCCATTCAACCACAAGTACTATGATTTTCAAAAAAAAATTAAGCATAATACCTGTTATAAAGTAAGATATATCGAAGTTAATTATCTACTTGCTAAAAGAACATACATTTACGATCTAGTGGAATAGGTCTGTAATCAGAATAAGTACCTTCCATTTAACATAATGGGCATTATACGAAATGTATTATAAAAATACATTATTTTTCATATAGTTGAGGAGATTTAACCGACCTCAAAAATAGTAAAAAAACCGGCTTGGAAACCAGTCGGCTTTTTTATGCGCAGTTTTGATATATTCTGCCAATAAAATTGATCAATATTTAATCAAATTGTCATTTTTCTCTGGCTTATCAATGCGCCCCATCCCGAAACTATCCCCAATTTCTGCGGACAACTCTTGGGATAAAAATTCACCAATTTTGTACGCTTTGGCTCACACCAATTCCGGCCCTTTGCGCCTATACGATCTGGCTACAATTTCCTATGATGGATTCATCAGGAACAGGAAGTTCCGCACAATAATAAAAATACAGATACGCACAAGGACAGTAAGGTACGACAGGAGTTATACCAAGCGAACCCATACGAAAAAGCCCGACATCTTGTCGGGCTTTTTTATTGTCTATTGTTTTTCATTCACTTGAGAGAGCAATTGAGGAGTTGAGGATTTGAGAGTTATGTATAAGATTTGGAAAAAGAACATTAAATATGCACTCACTAATCGAGAAGATCGACTTTTATATAAACGATATTCTTCAATAGTTGCCTCACGAATAAAAGTTCCACGATTGTTTAAGACATACTTTAATCCATCTTTTTCGACATTAAAGTTATCCAATAGCCCTGTAGTTATAAAGAATGTTGCAATTGCGTAGATAAATAGGATGATGGAAAGAGCATTAAAATTAATCTCTAATTTTTCAGAGAAGACGGTGATAGCTACAACAAAGAGAGGAAAAATTAAGAAGATACAAAGTATGAAAGAGAATGCAAAATGAAAAAAATAAGAGCTTAGATTGATCAGAGCAGCAAGAATGCATGTAATAAGTGTGAAAGAAGATAGAGTTCTCATAATTATTGGAGATTTTGAAAAAGTTTTCGCATTATCTAATATTGCTTGAACTTTATATAATACTAATTTGTATTAGTTCAGACTTGATCGTACATTCTTCTTGAAAAAGAGAAAGTTACCCGTTTTGATAAAGGTGTCGAAATCTTAATCAAACAAAGGTAACTTTCTTATGTTGCATACTAACAATCTGATCCTAGACAAAATAATGGACAGCACGTCCCTCTAAAGATAACGTAACTTTAATCTTTGGAGATTCAAGAAATGGCTAAACGTTTTAGTCCCGAATTTAAACAGCAAGCGATTGATTATGCACTTTCAAACTCACACGAGTCTGTAGCTGCAATCGCCCAGAAATTAGGTGTGGGTTATTCAACATTAGATAAATGGATTCGTGAAACCAATCCGGCAGGTTCAAGCAAACGTCAACTTTCACCAGAACAACAGCGGATCGTGGAATTAGAGAAAGAAGTCAAACAGCTCAAGGAAGCCAATGACATCTTAAAAAAAGCGCATGTGTACTTTCTAACAGATCATGCCAAGAAAAGTACACGGTAATTCAAGATCTAGATATGAATGAAGTCACTGTATCTTCTGCCTGTAAATACCTAGGTGTCAGCACTTCAGGCTATTATGCCTGGCGAAAACGTCAAGCCAATACGGCACAGAAATATAATGACTTAAAAGCCGTATATTGGCAGCATCATGCACGATTGGGTGCACCTTCATTAGTACATGACATGCATGATTTAGGTTACAACATGAGCGAACGTACTATTGGAAGGATGCTAAAAAAGCTTGGTTTACGTAGCAGGATTGCACGTAAATACAAGCATACGACTGATTCAACCCATCGTTTGCCTACAGCACCCAACTTATTGGATCGCCAATTTACAGTTACTCAGCCTAATAAAGTCTGGACAACAGACATTACCTATATCCGCACTAAAGAAGGTTGGTTGTATTTATGTGTGATGCTAGATTTATTTAGCCGTCGTATCGTGGGGTGGCAAACCAGCCATCGAATAGACCGCCAGTTGGTGTGTGATACGTTTAACTATGCAATGGCTCGTCAGGGTTATCCAACTGGTGTTATGGTTCATTCGGACCAAGGCTCACTGTATTAGTTCAGACTTGATCGTACATTCTTCTTGAAAAAGAGAAAGTTACCCGTTTTGATAAAGGTGTCGAAATCTTAATCAAACAAAGGTAACTTTCTTATGTTGCATACTAACAATCAAATCATTAAACACAAAGTAGGTCTACTCAATTTAGCTGAAGAGCTTCAGAATGTATCCAGAGCCTGTAAGGTTATGGGCGTTTCAAGAGATACATTTTATCGCTATCAAGAATTAGTGAAGTCTGGTGACATTGACGCACTGATCAATAAGTCCCGTCGAGTACCAAATTTAAAAAACCGTGTAGATGATGCTACTGAACAGGCTGTTATTAATTTCGCAATTCAATATCCTGCATATGGTCAGCACCGTACTAGTAATGAATTACGCAAGAAGGGTGTATTCGTTTCAGGGAGTGGTGTTCGCTCTATATGGCTTCGTCATGATTTAGAGAACTTTAAGAAGCGTTTAAAAGCACTTGAGGCTAAAGTGGCACAGGATGGTATTGAATTAAATGATCACCAGATTGCGGCACTTGAACGTAAGCATGAGGATGACGTTGCTTGTGGTGAAATCGAAACAGCTCATCCAGGCTATTTAGGCGCGCAAGACACCTTTTATGTCGGGAATCTCAAAGGTGTTGGACGAATCTACCAACAAACATTTATCGACACTTATAGCAAGGTCGTTCATTGCAAGCTCTATACAACAAAAACACCGATTACAGCGGCTGATTTACTCAATGATCGTGTGTTGCCATTCTATCAATCTCAGGACTTACCAATGCTTCGCATCCTCACAGACAGAGGTACTGAGTATTGCGGTAAGGTAGAACAACATGACTATGAATTGTATCTGGCAGTCAATGATATTGATCACACGAAGACAAAAGCAGCTTCCCCGCAAACCAATGGTATATGTGAGCGTTTCCATAAGACGATTTTGCAGGAGTTCTATCAAATTACGTTTAGGAAGAAGCTTTATAGCTCATTGGAAGAATTACAAGTTGATCTAGACGATTGGCTGAAATTCTATAATACTGAACGGACTCATCAAGGAAAAATGTGCTGTGGTCGTACACCACTTGAAACTTTACTTGATGGAAAACGGATTTGGGCTGAGAAGAATTTAGCTCAAATTTAACCTGACAGACACAATAAAAAATGGGTAACTGTCAGATCAGGTTTGAGCTAGTACAAAAAGATGTTACACAATATATGTCGATTGATATTGATAAAAAGAATATGAATATTTCCCAGTTTAATAAAGTCAAGGATAAATTAAAAAAAGATGGTTGGAAGCTGGTTGATGAACATGATGGATTATATAAGTTTTGCTTAAATGAATATCAAATTTTATCTGTTTTGTATCCAAGTCAGTCAAAACATTATGATTCAAATGGTAATTTATATAAATATGACGTATATGATAATTGGGCACTTGAATTGAATTTTAATGTTTATGGAATTGAATATTGTATGGATGGTTATTATAGTAGGAGCTTAGAAAGCTAAAGAGGGTTTTCACGGAGTAAATCAAGATATAAAGTATAATGTCTTTGATTGAACGATACGCCATCGTGATGAATTATACTTTGAAACCACAGGCATGTTGGAAAATAGTTTAATTCAAACCAAAAATTATAATGATGTGGGTTTACTCAGTTCGCAGCTGATTCAGCCAGAGCAAGAGACTCTAGGGCGAGTACAGCATCAAGCGGAACGGCAGTATCATTATGATCAAAATTATCTACTCACTCAGGTGGACGACAGCCGTTTAGGTAAGCTGAATTATCAATATGATGTGGTTGGCCGTTTAACGCAGAGTCAAAGTGTGCATAAAACGGAAAGCTTTGCTTTTGACCCTGCGGGGAATTTAATTGACCCGATTGCCACGCAGGCGTCTCAAGTGAAAAGTAATTTGATCGCTCAATATAAGGGTAAAAACTATAAATACGATGCGCAAGGCAATGTGATTGAAAGCAGCCATGCAGGCAAAACATTAAAACTGACATGGGATAACCTGAACAGATTGGTTTGCAGTGGCTTTGTTGCATAAATATGTAAGCATCTGATTTAAATAAATTTAATTTTGGATCAAAAAAACAATCAAAACTTTTAAAATCATATAGTTATGAAATCTTTGTGCAACAAAGCCTTTATAAAGCAAAGAAGTGAACCAAGCCGCTTCCACAAAACAGGTTTCATGATTAAAAAATAGCGGTTAGATCTGTAACAAAATAGAGAATGAGGGATATTACTCTCTATTTCAGACCCAATAACTCAAATATTATTCAAGCTTAACGCAATATTATTGACCATATGAATCAGGCGAGGACCGATTTCATTTTCCAGTTTTTCCTGATTAAGCAGGTAAGTTGGCGCACCGCAGTTAAAGGTCAGAATACCATGTTTAGGGTGAATCAATGGCACTGCAACAGAGTTCACATCTTTGGCCCAATCACCGAGAGATAAGCAATAGCCATAATCCTGATAATCACGGATGGCACGTTCTAAATTACGCTTTATGGTTGGCCATTGATCTTCATTTCTTTTCTTGATCGCATCAAACAGATATTCACGTTCTTTAACTTCCATCGCAGCCAGACAGGCACGGCCCATCGCACTACTATGAATAGGCAGGGTAGAGCCAACTGGACGACGCATGGTCAAAGTAGACTCTGTGTGAACGACTTCCAAATAAATCATGCTCAGACGATCACGTGTTGCCATGGCGACAGGCGCTTGCGCATAACGTGACATTTCTTCCATAAATGGATAAGCCTGTGTACGTGCCGAAATATTGCTTAGCGCCGCATAACCCAGAGCCAATACACCAACGTCCAACAGGTATTTGGTCGTATTCGGTAACTGTTTTAGATAACCTAAAGAAACCAACGTGCTGGTGATCCGGGCAACAGTCGGTTTTGGCAGATTAGTTAGCTGTGCAATTTCCTGGTTGCCCAGTAATTGATTCGTTGCGGAAAAACATCTGAGGATTTCTAAACCACGTGCAATAGACGCGATAAATTGTGGGTTATTTTCTCTATGAATATGTGAAATCGGATCTAAACGGATCTCATCAAAATTAGGTATTTCGCCAGTTTTATTTTTTGTCATGGTCAGAGCAATTAAAGGTAAATTAATAAATATGATAGCAATTAAATTTCACGATACAAAATAAAACACTTCTATTAGTGATAAAAATAAATAAAAAAGTGCTCACTTTATCTGTATTTAAGTTAATTAGCGCTATTCAGCTAAAAACCATGCAGAATCTATAGGTTTTTGAGACCTGTAATGATTTTTAAGTATCTTTAGAAAATTTAAAGTTCGCCAGATAAAATTTCAGGAAAATGGAGCCAATCAAAACGAGAATCATCAGCACGATTTAATTGAAACATTCTTATCTCGCTGCGCTTTTATAGAATCAATTATGACCTGATTCCGATCATCTAACTCTTTTCTAAATCTACCAATAATCTAAAAATTTCGCATTGTGAAATAAAATTCTAACTAAAATTTTTAATTAAAGCTAGAAAAATTTGCTTTTTTGCTTAAAAAATAAAATTTTTAATAATTTTTCTTGCTCAAAATGAATTTTTATGATTATTTATTTCGTATTACGAAACTAAAATTAAAGGGTAAAGGAATTTACCCAGATGAACTAAATAACATGGAGATCCCTATGATTCGCGATCCGGAAATGCTTGAGCAACTTCTTTCGACTATTCGTAACTTTGTCAAAAATGAACTAGTCCCTTTAGAACATGAAGTTGAAGAAAGCAACGCGATTCCTGAGCGTATTGTCGAGCAGATGAAAGAATTGGGTCTGTTTGGCCTAACCATTCCAGAGGAATACGGCGGTTTAGGTATCACCATGGAAGAGGAAATTCTGGTCGCAATGGAATTAGGCCGTACATCGGCTGCATTCCGTTCTTTGATCGGGACCAATAACGGGATCGGTTCAAGCGGGATCGTGATTGACGGTACAGAAGAGCAAAAACAGAAATACCTGCCACGTTATGCGACTGGTGAAATCATTGGTTCATTCTGTTTAACTGAGCCAGATTCAGGTTCAGATGCAGCATCTTTGAAAACCAGCGCGGTCAAGGATGGCGATTACTACATTTTAAACGGTACCAAACGTTTTATTACCAATGCACCGCGTGCAACGACATTTACGGTGATGGCACGTACCAATCCTGACATCAAAGGTGCAAGCGGCATTTCTGCATTCCTGGTAGAGGCGAATACACCGGGCCTGAGTCTGGGCAAAATTGATAAAAAAATGGGTCAACACGGTTCATACACTTGTGACGTGATTTTTGATAACTGTAAGGTTCATAAAGATCAGTTGATCGGTGGTGTTGAAGGCATTGGCTTTAAAACCGCAATGCGTGTCCTGGATAAAGGCCGTCTGCACATTGCTGGCTATAGCGTAGGTATGGCAGAGCGTATGCTGGAAGACGCTTTAAATTATGCAGTGGAACGTAAGCAGTTCGGTCAACCAATTGCGAATTTCCAACTCATCCAAGGCATGCTGGCAGACTCTAAAGCTGAGATTTATGCAGCGAAATGTATGGTTCTTGATGCTGCTCGTCTGCGTGACGAAGGTAAGAATGTGACCACTGAATCTTCATGCGCGAAAATGTTTGCCACTGAAATGTGTGGCCGTGTAGCGGATCGCTGTCTGCAAATTCATGGTGGCGCGGGCTATATCAGTGAATATTCAATTGAACGTTTCTACCGTGATGTGCGTTTGTTCCGTCTGTATGAAGGTACAACTCAAATCCAGCAAATCATCATTGCACGTGAAATGATTAAACAAGCAACCGCTTAAGCAGCAAATTTTAGAATATTGGAAATATTAAAATGAGCACAAGAATTAGATTTGACTGGCAAGATCCATTCTTACTGGAACAGCAACTGACTGAAGAAGAGCGCATGATCCGTGACAGCGCACATGCCTACTGTCAAGACAAGCTGATGCCACGCGTACTAGAACAGTTCCGTCATGAAAAAACTGACCCAACGATTTTTCGTGAAATGGGTGAGCTGGGTCTGCTGGGCCCAACCATTCCTGAGCAATACGGTGGCGCAGGTCTAAACTATGTCAGCTATGGTCTGATTGCACGTGAAGTAGAACGTGTGGATTCGGGTTATCGTTCAATGGCCAGCGTACAAAGCTCGCTAGTGATGGTGCCAATCAATGAATTTGGTTCTGAAGAACAGAAGCAGAAATATTTACCGAAATTGGCGACCGGTGAATATATCGGTTGTTTCGGTCTGACTGAACCAGATCATGGTTCTGATCCGGGCAGCATGATTACTCGTGCCAAGAAAGTTGATGGTGGTTACCGTCTGACTGGTGCGAAAATGTGGATCACCAACAGCCCAATTGCTGATGTCTTTGTGGTTTGGGCAAAAGAAGTATCTCCTGAAGGCAATGTCGGTGACATTCGCGGCTTTATCTTAGAAAAGGGTTGGGAAGGGCTTTCTGCACCAGCAATTCACGGTAAAGTTGGCCTACGTGCTTCGATTACCGGTGAAATCGTGATGGACAATGTTTTTGTTCCAGAAGAAAACGCATTCCCGGAAACTCGTGGTCTAAAAGGTCCATTTACCTGTCTGAACAGTGCCCGCTATGGTATTGCCTGGGGTGCGATGGGTGCAGCTGAATTCTGTTGGCATACAGCGCATCAATACACCATGGACCGTAAACAGTTCGGTCGTCCATTGGCTGCGAATCAGCTGATCCAGAAAAAACTGGCGGATATGCAAACTGAAATTGCGTTGGGTCTGCAAGTGGCTTTACGTTTTGGCCGTATGAAAGACGAAGGCATTGCTTCAGTAGAAGGTACTTCACTGATCAAGCGTAATAACTGTGGTAAAGCCTTAGATATTGCCCGTTTAGCGCGAGACATGATGGGCGGGAACGGGATTTCTGATGAATTTGGTGTGGCACGTCATCTGGTAAACCTGGAAGTGGTCAATACTTATGAAGGTACCCATGATGTACATGCCCTAATTCTAGGTCGTGCTCAAACAGGTATTGCTGCATTCTCCAACTAAATGCAGATCAACTTCTAGCCAGCATTGCTGGCTAGTTTGTTTTGGCTGACTTTAATTAAAGTCAGCCAATCCAGTTCTGGGATGGATTTTAAAAATCTAGTCAGATTCAGAATTAAAGATCAATTCAACATTCTATGTTTCATTTAATTAATTAGGTGAACCATAAACTTCTAAAGGGCACAGGAGTGCCAGCAAAGTGTAAAGGACATTATGAATACGCTTAATTCACAACAAAACCTTCTACCAGAAGAAAATATGCCTAAGAAAAAGGTCTGGATTCTGGCTTTTATCTTTTCATTTTTAGCATTATTGGTAGATGGTGCAGATCTTGCACTATTAGCCTACAGTCTAACCAGCCTCAAACAAGAATTTTCTTTAAGTAGTATTCAGGCAGGTGCACTCGGTAGCTGGACACTTGCTGGTATGGCCATTGGTGGCTTTTTTGGTGGCTGGGCTTGTGACCGCTTCGGACGAGTGCGGGTGATTGTGATTGCGATTGTCTTGTTTTCTTCACTCACCTTCTGGCTAGGTTTTACTCAAAGTTATGATGAGTTTAAGTGGTTAAGATTCTTCTCATCTATTGGTTTAGGGGCTTTATATATTGCCTGTAATACTCTAATGGCAGAGTATGTGCCAACAAAATATCGTTCTACAGTACTTGCTGCTTTAATGACAGGTTGGACACTTGGTTCAGTGGTTGCCACTGTACTTGCAGGATGGCTGCTTCCAGAGCTAGGCTGGCGTTACCTTTATTATATTGCCATTGTTCCGATTGTTCTTGCCATTGGCATGTTCTTCCTGGTACCAGAACCACAAGCCTGGTTAAAAGCCCGTCAAGAAAGATTGGCAGCCAAAGCCAGTGGAGTAGTGCAGGAAAAACCGAAGAATACGTTTAAAATGATTTTTGCCGATGCTTTAAGCCGTCGCATGTTCATCCTCTGGTCATTTAGTACCGCATTCTTACAGTTTGGTTATTACGGCGTAAGTAACTGGTTACCGGCTTATCTGGAATCAGATCTCGGTATTAAATTTAAAGAAATGACCACCTATATGATTGGGACCTTCCTGATCATGATGTGTACTAAAGTGATCGCGGGCATTATTGCGGATAAAATTGGTCGTCGTGCTGTATTTGCTTTCGGTACCATGGGCACCGCAATCTTTATTCCTATCATTGTCTTTGGCAACACACCGGACAACATCTTATGGCTGATGCTGTTTTTCGGATTCCTTTACGGTATTCCATATGGCATTAACGCGACTTATATGACTGAAAGTTTTTCTACTAAAGTCCGTGGTACAGCAACAGGTGGCGCTTATAACATTGGCCGTCTAGGCGCAGTATTGGCACCTTTAACCATCGGTTATTTTGCACAAGGTGGCTCAATTGGTACAGGTCTACTCATCATGAGTGTGGCTTATTTTATTTGTGGGTTGATCCCGGCGATTTTCATTAAAAACCGTTTGTTTGACCCACAAAAAGCTGACTAATTGATTAATCAAACATTTTATAAAGACAGGAAGATGCTAGGAAGCAATTAAATGAATAAAATCACACAGGATATCGAAACCATACTCAAGCAGATTCCAGATGGTGCGCATATTATGACTAGTGGCTTCGGTCTGGCAGGACAGCCAATCGAACTGATTGAAGCCCTGATTGATATTGGTCCTAAAGATCTGACGATTATTAATAATAATGCTGCTTCTGGTGACCGTGGCCTAACCAACCTGTTATTGTCAGGACTAGTGAAGAAAATGATCTGTTCATTTCCTCGTGCCAATAATTCCAAGGTGTTTGAAGAACTGTATAAAGCTGGAAAGGTTGAACTAGAGTTGGTACCACAAGGCAACTTGGCTTGCCGTATCCAGGCAGCGGGTGCTGGTCTGGGCGCTATTTTTACACCTACAGGTTTTGGAACCAAGATTGCTGAAGGTAAAGAAACACGTCATATCAATGGCAAAGACTATGTGCTGGAATATCCAATTCATGCGGACTATGCCTTAATTTATGGCAATCAGGCTGATCAATGGGGCAACTTAACCTATCGTAAAGCAGCGCGAAACTTTGGCCCATTAATGGCAAAAGCAGCCAAAACCACGATTGCTCAGGTACATGAAATTGTGGAGCTAGGCGAGCTTGATCCAGAGATTATCGTGACGCCGGGTATTTTTGTGCAGCATGTGGTGAAGGTAGGAGATATCAAATAATGACAATTCAAAAACGTACACGTGAACAGATTGTAGAAAAAGT
The DNA here is from genome assembly GCF_013417465.1 of Acinetobacter sp. YH12251. Classification (NCBI taxonomy): domain Bacteria; kingdom Pseudomonadati; phylum Pseudomonadota; class Gammaproteobacteria; order Moraxellales; family Moraxellaceae; genus Acinetobacter; species Acinetobacter sp. YH12251. The sequence goes on from NZ_VPDZ01000022.1 coordinate 26,803, forward strand.
TGCACAGGATATTCCAACTGGTTCTTATGTGAATTTAGGTATTGGCTTACCAACACGCGTTGCCGGTTATTTAAAACCTGAACAGGATATTGTCCTGCATTCTGAAAATGGCGTTTTGGGTTTTACTGCTTTAACCGACCCTGAAATCGCTGATGATGATCTGATTAATGCCGGTAAAGAACTGGTCAGCATGCTGGATGGTGGGAGTTTTATGAACTCTGCAGATTCCTTCGATATTATGCGTGGCGGCCATTTAGATTTCTGTATTATGGGCGCCTTTCAGGTTGCTGTGAACGGTGATCTCGCTAACTGGCATACCGGTGCACTGGATGCAGTTCCAGCGGTGGGTGGGGCGATGGATCTGGCGGTTGGTGCTCGCTGTGTCTATGTTTGCATGGAACATGTCACTAAAAATGGCGAACCGCGAATTGTGGAAGAGCTGACTTATCCAATTACTGGTAAAAACTGCGTTGACCGTATTTATACCGATTTGTGCATTATTGAATTAAAAGACAATCAGGCTTGGGTGCTAGAAATGGTGGATGGCTTGAGTTTTGAGGAACTTCAGCAACAGACCGGTTGCAAGTTGCTCGATGGCCGTGCAGCTGAACAGTTAAAAGCATCAGTATAATTTTCTAAATCATTTAAATATGGTTAAAAATCGCAGCTTAGACTGCGATTTTTTATGCTATATGTTCGTGATTAGTTACATATTCTAAAAGTGTACATTTTTACTTTGGAGAAACCGGACTTTCTATTTGGGGCTTACAACTAAATTTCGCATAATCGCCATTATATTAAATGGAAGATGATTTGGTGGAAATTTCTATTATTTCTTACAGTAATGAATGATGATAAGAGAATAAATTAATATTCATATGATGAGGTAACAGGTGTCTAAGAAAAACATTCAATGGAATCAAGAAAAATCAATTAAAAACGCCATTACAGATATGCAAAATGAGTTGAATAATCTGATGTCAGACAAACAACACAATACTTTTTTTAGAAACTCAATTCAGCAACTAGAAAGTTGGGATGATTTTATTGATTCCTTCTTTAAAAAATTTAAATTAGGTAAGCATTATTCTCGAAAAACTGTAGAGTTAAAATTTTCTCAAATTTTTAATCATCCTGAACTTAAAGATATCGTTGCTAATTCACCAACTATCGCAAAAGAATTAATAGCTCTTGGAAGTGAACTAGCCTCTACAGTGGATCAAGAAAAAACATTTATATTTAAAACAAGACTAATTCAAACTGATCAACTCTATAACTTTGATAATATTACAATTTGTAATGGGAAAGAAAAGAATGAAAATGGTGAAAGTATTCGAGAACAATGTCTAATCTTTCTCAAAAATTTACATAAAAATTCATCTGATGAATCGGATAAGGTAGTAGATGAATTTATTAATTTTATAAATGAGACTACTGAAGAAACTATAATTATTATTAAGGAAACTGGTGATGATATTTTGTCTAAATCAAAAGCTTTGGATGCTGCTAGAACTTTCCTAAATGAGGTAGCTTTTTTTGCAGATATTTCTCATTTTTATAAAACATTGCCTAGTTTAGAAATAGATAAACCAAATAAGTCTAATTTCATTAAAATAAATGAACATATGCAAAGAATTAGTTATGGGACAGTAGAAAACGAAATAGTGCGTCCAATTTTATTTACACTTAACGAAAACTTTGAGACTCAAAACACGAGTATTCATAAATTTTCAGTTATGCTAAAAGAATACGATTTTCCCATTTATAAAAAAGCTGAAAGCAATCCATTGTTAAGTAAAGTTTCTATTGCAATAAATTGGTATGCTAAAGCTCAAAGATCTTTAGATGAGCATACAAAGTTCTTATTTTGTTGCATTGGATTAGAAGCTTTATTTTCACAAAAGGGCGCTCCTGTTGCGGAAACACTCTCAGACAATTGTGCGCTGTTATTAGGACGTAATCTGGAAAGTCGTATCAACATTAAAAAGGATGTTAAACGATTATATGATAGTAGATCAGGAATAGCACATGGAAGAAAACCAGAGATATTGGAACATGATTTGAAGTTGGTTTTCCATATTTTGGCAAGTTCTATTGTTGAAATGATTAAGTTATCAAAATATAAAAGTATTGCTCTAGATAATGAAGTTTCTCTATATTTTGAAAGACAAAAAATGGATTCAAGTTCTTTTGATACTCTTTAAAGGTAGTACCGCTCAATGAGCAATAAGGTGATATCTATTTTTTAGAAACCTTAAAATTAACATAATACACGTTATATGAAAATATTTTTTATTTTTATAAATCATATATTTAATTTATAAAAAAGCCCAATCATCACAGATTGGGTTTTTTTATGATTTTTCATGTTTCATACTCAATAAATAAGCAATGTTCCACAGATTTATGTAGTCTCATTTAACCCTAAAGCAGAAAAAATGTCAGATAAAATAAGAATAGATATCCAGGTAATTATAGTTTAGGAACATTCAGAGGTGGATCAGGAAATTTGAACAACACTTATAAGTGATATTTTGCTCCCCAAATGATGTTATAAACATCAATATATGGAGTATTTTATGGCACGTAGACCAAGAAGAAATCATTCAAACGACTTTAAGGCTAAGGTAGCACTTGCTGCGATCAAAGCAGAAAAAACACTTGCTGAATTGAGTTCTGAGTTTGATGTTCATCAAAACCAAATTATTGACTGGAAAAATCAATTGATCTCAGCTTCCTCACAAGCTTTCGATCAATCAAAAGCTCCATCAGAACCTCCCATTGATCTTAAAAAGTTACATGCAAAAATCGGTGAGCAGGCATTAGAAATTGATTTTTTAGAAGGTGTGTTGAAGAAACTGGGCCGCTTCAACCACAAAAGTTAATCGATCACTCACTTCAGATTTCAGTATCTAAACAAGCTAAGTTACTGAAAGTCTCTCGTGGTTGTTATTATTATCGCCCAAAACCTGTTAGCTCATCAGATCTGAAGCTGATGCGATGTATTGATGAATTACATATGCAATATCCTTTTGCAGGCAGTCGTATGATGCGTGATTTGTTGAATCGTCAAGGGCATCATATAGGACGACGTCATACACGTACTTTAATGAAGAAAATGGGTATTCAGGCGTTATATTGCAAACCAAATTTAAGCCAGGCTAATCAAGCTCACCGTAAATATCCATATCTGCTC